>JAITGT010000043.1 GCA_031280495.1 Eubacteriaceae bacterium | reverse complement strand
CTTGCCTTCCAAAGTGCTGGGATCGTAGCCTGTGCAGTGGTTTTTTATGCCATCTCGCACTTCCCAGCAAAGGTTGAGCCCGCTTCCCCCCTCTAATTTCTCAACGATGCGCAGTGACTGAAGGTTGTGCTCAAAAGCAAATGGGCAGGCTTCATTCAGCGCCTCTTCGCCAATGTGCCCAAAGGGAGTGTGCCCTAAGTCATGGCCGAGGGCAATTGCTTCGGCTAGCGCCTCGTTTAGGCGAAGGGCGGATGCGATGGAGCGGGCAATTTGCGAGACTTCCAGAGTGTGCGTAAGGCGGGTTCGGTAGTGGTCGCTTTCCGGCGCAATGAAAACCTGGGTTTTGTGCATGAGGCGGCGAAACGACTTGGAGTGGATAATGCGGTCGCGATCCCTCTCAAAACACGTGCGCACGGGGCATGCCTCTTCTTCATGCTGCCTGCCTTTGGATTGGCTCGACAAAAGCGCATAGGGGCTAAGCGTTTCCTGTTCGCGCGTTTCTTTCTTTTCTCTGATGCTCGGCACTTTTAGTCCTTTCGTGTGCAGGCGGCGGCAAGAAAAGAGCCGCGTGGCTTGGCTATGCTAGCGATATATGGGTTTGTGCAAAGAATGCCGCTGCCTAGAAGGAAAGATCGGTTAGAGAAGAGCTTGAAAACATATTTGATATGGCCAACAATTTCGCTTATTATACCACACCGGCCGCGAAAATGGAACAGCGCGCATCCCTTAGAAGGCGAAGGAAGGGGAAGCGCGCTGCCGATAATTTTTTGGCAGGCGCAACGCTTTACATTATTCTTCCAGGGCAGAGAATAGAATAGGAAAGCTGGATATGACTGGAATATTAGGCATTATGCTTAAAATTCCATTAAAATAGTATATCAATGAGGACAATGCCTAGAAAGATAAAGAAAAAATAAAGTTTTCTATGATACAATGCCAGCGTTGGGCCAAACTGGCGCGACGAGCAATGGAGGGTTAGGGTATGTACATAAAAAGCGCTGTTCTCAAGGCAGTCGACACAACTGGCATCAAACCCGTCTCCAGTTTTGTAGAGGCGGCAAAGAAATTCGAATCAAGAATAACCATTATTAACAAAAACGAGCAAATCAACGCAAAATCCTTTCGCGGCCTGTTGGTGTCTGCCCTTAGGATTGGAAGCAAAATACTTGTGATGGCGGACGGCCCGGATGAGCAGGAAGCCGTTTCCCTTCTGTGCGAGCTGATTTAGGTCTGTAAGCAGCTTATGCAGCAAGAAGAGAGCTTAGGGGGCTTGCCCGTTCGGGCAATGCCCCTTTCTGTTTGCCCTCAGGCTGCTTTCGCGCCCTGCATAACAGCGCCTTTAAGAGCATATCTATAGACGGACTCTTGGAGGCGGGCGGCATGAACACGATCGGATATGTCATTAAGAGCGACAACTATCGAAGCGAATTTGCGCGGGGGTTTCTCAACCGAAGCCTCAACATGATTGCAAACGTGATTGGAGGCGCGGTTCCCCCCTGGAAGGCCTCCAGCCTTTACGACGACAAGCTTAACGAGACGGCGGCCATGATTGCCGTTGGCCGGCAAAATTTCTCGGATGAGGCCCGGCTTAAGGAGCTTTGGGAAAAAATATCGGATCTGCTCGCAAAGTGCGGGGCTGTCTGCCTTGTCATTGAGGGAATCCCTCTGCCGGAATCTGAAGCAATGGATCTGCCGGTATTTGACGGGACAAAAGCCGCGCTGTGCTACCAGTACGCCAAGAGCCGAATTCCTGGGGAATTCGGCCGCTTCTCGGACGTCGCCCTCATGATCAGCGTGGAAACCGATCCTGCGTGGCTGGAGTTTTTTGCCGACGAATGCAACTACCTAAAAATTTACTGCCGCGACCGCTCCACTTCACTGTGGGCCCTTGACACGGTTTACGCTTATAATGGGACCGCGGCGGAGGGGACGGCGAGCATTGCAAGCCTATCGGAAAGCGGGGCTGTCTTTTGCCTCTCCGAAAGCCTTGCCCCGACTGCCCGCCACTTGAAGGCAAAGTGCGTGGTAAACCCATACGATCGGGGGATATTAGAAAGCAAGGCGCTGAAGAGCAAAGTCTATACGGACAAATTGGGGGAGCTCTACTTAGGGCCAGCCTATATGGAGGCGCTGTATTACCTAAAGACAGGGCTGCTGCCCACCAGCAACATTCGAAGGTTTATGGCGCAAGTGGAAGAGGATTTTCTTTCCAAAAGGAATTGAGGGGCCCTGGCGGGCGAAACGGGCCTTCTCAATTGACTTATGCGGGCTGGCTCAGTATAATTATGACTTGGAGCGCCAATTATAGCGCGTGTTTTTTGTGATTATGGCGTAATCGACCCAATTATTGGGCCAAAACGCCTTTTTTCTGGATGCAGGCAGGCTGCCCGGAATGTAGAAAGCAGATCGCGCACTGCGCGGGCTGCGTTTGTGGAGGATATATATGGCGGACAAGGAAGTCCTATTTACACAGGAAGGGTTTAACGAGGCAAATGCGCGCCTCGATTACCTCAAGACAGCAAAGCGCCACGAAATTGCCGAAAAAATTAAGGTGGCGCGCGATTTTGGGGATTTGTCGGAAAACGCGGAGTACGAGGAAGCCAAAACAGAGCAGGCCTTTATTGAGGGCGAGATATTGGAGCTGGAATATAAGGTCAAAAATGCGGTCATCATCAATAAAATGTCCACAGACGTGGTGACTGCCGGCAGCCGCGTCAAGGTGCTCGACACAGAAGACAAGGAAGTCAGCGAATACTTGATTGTCGGCAGGGACGAAGCTGATTTGGATCAGGGCCGCATTTCAAACGAGTCCCCAATGGGCAAGGCTTTGATTGGTGCCAAGGTTGGCGACGTGGTTTTCGTGAATGCGCCTACCCTGACATACAGCGTCGAGGTAATTGAGCTAAATTAAAGACGAAAGAGGCGGGAATCTTTCCCATATACGCAAGAATGAGCGATTATTACAACAGCCTTCCAGATGTCGTGCAAGTGCGGGTGGACAAGTTTAACAAGCTTGTCCAAGAAGGCCGCTATCCATACCAAGCCCGCCGCTTCGACGTTTCAGCTTACGCAAAAGGCATAACAGAAAATTTTGGGGAGTATGAGGGGAAGAAGGCCGCCATGGCTGGCCGCATTATGGCCAAAAGAGGGCAGGGAAAGGCCTCGTTTTATGATTTGCAGGACTCAACCGCGAGAATTCAGCTCTACATTAAGGTGGATGATCTAGGCGAGGAAGAGTACCAGCGCGTTCTTGCATTGGACATCGGCGACATAATCGGGGTGGAAGGAACGGCCTTTAAGACAAACCGCGGCCAGATTTCTGTTAGAGTGGAGAAAATCAGCCTGCTGGCAAAATCCATTCAGACGATGCCTGAAAAGTTTCATGGCCTCAAAGACGCAGACCTCCGGTATCGGCAGCGCTATGTGGACTTGATCGTAAACCCGGAAGTGAAGGAAACATTCGTGCTCCGCGCAAAGGCCATACGGTCTATGCGCGAGTTTATGGACGCAAGAGGCTTTCTGGAGGTGCAAACGCCCGTCCTCGGAACTCTTGCGGGCGGAGCGGCTGCCAAGCCTTTTATCACCCACCACAACGCATTGGGCATTCCCATGTACATGCGCATCGCCCTTGAGCTGCCGCTCAAGAGGCTCGTTGTAGGCGGGCTGGAGAAAGTGTATGAAATCGGGACTGTATTCCGAAATGAAGGGATGGATGCGTCCCACAACCCTGAATTTACGATGATGGAGAGCTATGAGGCTTACGCAGACTTCAACGCAGTCATGGACATGGTGGAGGAACTGTTTCACTTTGTTGCGAAAGCCCTTCACGGCACGGCGGACATCGCGTACAAGGGCCACGAAATCAGCCTTAACCCGCCTTTCCGCAAGGCAAGGATGACGGATCTGGTCGCGGAGGCGACGGGCGTTGATTTTGACAAAATCACAGATCTCGAAGAAGCGCGCCAAGCCGGGGAGAAACTGGGCATGCGAATGGAAGGCAGCTGGGGGATAGGCAAGATCATAGAGGAAGCGTTTGACACGTTTGTGGAAAGCCAGCTTATCCAGCCAACATACGTGACCCACCATCCAACGGAGATCTCCCCCCTCTCAAAGAAGTCGGAGGGCGATCCGCGCTACACAGACCGCTTTGAGCTTTTCATCGCAGGCAGCGAATTCGCGAATGGGTTTTCTGAGCTAAACGATCCATTTGACCAAAGAGAGCGGTTTGAAGAGCAAATGCGCAAGAAAAGCATGGGCGAGGACGCAACGCACCCCTACGACCGAGATTTTGTCAATGCCCTGGAATTCGGCCTTCCCCCAACAGGGGGAGTCGGGATTGGCGTGGACAGGCTTGTCATGCTTTTGTCTGGCGAAGTGACAATACGCGACGTAATACTGTTTCCAACAATGAAGCCAATTGGCTGAAGGCGCAGCGACGCCCTTTTTGGCGCTTGCTTTTGGCCGTTTGGAGCGTTTCGCAGGACATTCGGGTAAATGCGAAAACGGAAAGGCCCAATAGATCGCCAATGAAAGGGGAGGCTTGCCTGTCTAAGGGCAGCCAACAAACAAATGGGAATGAAAAGAATAACAGCAATTGCGCTGGCAATAGCCCTTGCCGTCACATTTGCTGCATGCGGAACAAACAACCAGGCGGAAAGAGACCTAAAAGTCCAGCTTGAACTTGTCAATAACATGAATGCTCCAGCGCTTAAGCTTGTGTATGGCGCCAGCGCGACTCAAGAGCAAGACAGTGCCCTCCAGAATTACGGAGTCACATCAGATCAGGCCATAGAGGTGATTGTCGCCTACTTTGATCGTTTTGCGTATGAAATTGTCTCTTCCGAGGAAAGCGGCGACACAGCCACTGTCAAAACCAAAATTGTGATGACAAACTTTGCCTCCTTAATGCCGCGCGTAACCCAGGATATTTTGCAAAACAACCTAAGCGGAATTCTTTCTGGAGGGGATGATATCGCCCCAAAGGTGGTTGAGAGCATTGTGAAAGTGCTCAAAACAGGCGATGTTGGGACAAAGTCTACGGAGGTTGACATTCATCTTTCCAAGAACGGCGGCTCAACTTACCGCATCATTGCCGACGAGGGCTTTGTGGACGCCATTTCGGGCGGCGGGATAGCGTACATGCGCCAGCAAGGACTAAATGAGCAGGCAGACATGCTTCTCGCGATGATCCAAAGCTATATTGGCCAAAGCGGCGCAGAAATCAGCCAGTGACAAAAATTCAAAGGGCCCTGCCCTAGTGCAGGGCTCTTTTTTTGCGTCTTCGGCATGGGCAAGCAGCCAAGCGGCAAAGCCTGTAAGAGGCTTCGCAGTGAACACTGCCAGCCAAAAGAAATGGCGGCTGCAGCGAGGCGGAACCTATAGGAAGCCGGAGGCAAAGCCTCAGCCTGGCGAACCGGTTCGAATGCAATCATATGCAGGGCGAACGGGCTTGCTATACAAAGCAAGCTCCAAGGCTATGCATTGCATGCAGCATGCGGGCGCCTGCTATGCCAAGAGCCTCAGAGCGAAAATGGCGAGTTGCGCCAATGTTCTTGCGTGACAGCCTAAACTCAAGGAAGCCCGCGAAAAGAGCCAAGCGGGAAGCCCGCCAAAACTAAAGTTCCCATGTACAAGACAGGAAAGCAAGCAGGGTTGTGCCCTCTCAAGAAGAGTGCCAAGAGGCTCACGGACAAAACTGGGATGGATAGGGCAATCCGGTACAAAGCCGCTGAGGGCAAGGCGCAGGCAATGGGCGCAGCGGCGAATGCGGCAGATATTCTGGATATGGAGCGAACCAAAGCGCGCCTTAGCTCTGGGCTGAACTCGGCGCGGGCCATCCAATGCTTGGGGAAAGGGGCAAACTCACGGCCCAGGATTGGCGCATGGCAGGAAGCTGGGTGCTTGCAAGCGAAATTTGCATAAGAACGCCTCGCGCGATTCGGACAGCCATATCCAAACAGCGCGAGGCGCTTTGCCTAAGCTATTGAACCGCCGTGCCGCAGGTTAGCGAGACGGCGCGAAAATCCGGATGGCTTGCTAATGGCTATCCGTACCTTACTTGATCACTTTCGTTCTTTGCGGGACGCGCGGCGGCGGCTCAGGAAGCTCTTTTTCAGGGTATCCGACGATGAGCGCTCCGACGCCGATGTAGTCGCCCTCAAATCCCCATTCCTTTAAAAGGGCCTTTCCTTCCTGCGTCTCAAACATCTGCTCCTCCCTGTGGATCCAACAGGCGCCGAGGCCAAGATCGTGGGCTTCCAGATGCATAGATCCAAGAGCGAGGCTGCCGTCTTCCACGGGGGTTGGCTTTGCCTTGTCGGCAAGCACCAAAATGAGCGTAGGCGCGCCATAATACGGATCTATGCCTTCCTTGCCCATCACAGCTGCATTCATCTTGGAGAGCTTTGCGATAAGATCCTTGTTTTGCACGGCGATGATGATGGGGGACTGGGCTCCGCCGCCACTTGGCGCATATTCACCCGCCTTAAGCAAAAGCGAGAGTTCTTCGTCCGTAATCTGGCTTTCCTTGAACGCTCGGACACTTCTTCTGCCTACTATTGCGTCGATAAGGCTAATGCCCATAATGAGAGCCTCTTTTCTATTTTTTCCCAGTATAGCACACTGCGCCTCCACCTCAGCGGCCCGCTGGAAAATATAGCGGGGCTGCCCCTGCTTGCATAATTGCGCCTGCACTTTTCAGGCGGCAGCGCTCGCAAAAAGAAAGCCTTTTGGCGCAGCCAGACGGCGCCAATTTGGCATGTTTGCGCCGAAATGAGCCGCATAGGCATTTTTGGCAGCTAGCCCAATGGGGGAGGCGAAAGCCTGCGAACGTTTTCCGCCGAATAGCGCGCGGCGTCTTCATCTGTGATGGCGTATCCAAAGTGGACAAGAAGCGCCGCTGCCGCATAGAGCGCAGCAGGGGCGCCCCCGAGAAGCAGCATGAAGCTGCGGATGAAAGCTTCGTCAACAATTGTTCCCGCGCTGCCCTCATACCCAATGGCAGCGAGAGCGTAGACAAATAAGCTGGCGATGGCGGCAGCGGCCTTCATTGGGATATGGGACATGGACATAGCGGGCATGCGCCCATCCTTGCCTGTTCTCCAAAAATAGTATTCGCCGCAGTCCAAGGCAAAATTTACTCCAAATCCGGCATAGACTGACGTTGCAAAAGAGGCCAGAATCGATGCGCCAATGAATACCCACCAGTGCTGAGCAGCGAATAAAGCGGTGAAGACTCCGCTTATGGCGGCAATAGCGAGCCCAGCGGCCATTGCGTTCTTTTTTCCTGCGCGAACGCCAATCAAAGGGCCAATGAGGGAGAAGGCGGCAGCGGAAACTCCAGCTGCTGTGTTTGTGGAAACGAACAGGTCTGGATAGCCGTTTTGCACTATGGTTTGCCAATAGAAGACAGACAGCCCAGCCGTGCTCAAGGAGCCGGCGCATGCAAGAGTGGAGGCAAGCAAGTAGACGAGAAGCCTGCGGTTTGCAGCGACAGAGAGCGCCATCTCAGCTAAAGTCGCCTGCTTTAGCCCATAGCCGCCCTCTACATAGGCGTCGCAGCTTTTGGAAGACGAGCGCAGTGCCGCGATCCCATGAAAGAAGAAGAGGGCAAAGAAGGCTGCCATAACAAAATAGTTGTGGGGGCGCCCAATATTCCGGCTCGACCATTGCACAGCGCTGGCGCCAGCCAGCAAGACCAAAGCGCTGCCGATGCAGCTCAATCGGTAGCAAGAAATGGACAGGCGGTTTCTTTCTTTGCTGGATGGCCCAGCCATGAGGGGAAGAATGCCATATTGGGCATTCGCCGCAAAAACCATCGCTGCATTGGCCAAAACAGATCCGGCCAGCACAGCTGCGAACCTGGCTGAGGGCGTTCCGAAGAAGTCTGCAAATAGAAGCGCCATGCCGCCCAAAAGGGCAAATTGGCATACAAACAGCCAAGAGCGGTACTTTCCGCTTCCTATGGACAGGTGGATCTTTTCGATGGCAAAGCCTGCAAGCAGCGTGACTGCAATATCGGCAATGCGCGCAAAGAGCAGGGCTTTGGCAAAGAGGCCCATATCCATGCCAAGATCGGCATAATACATGCTTAGGTATGGCAGCATGCAGGTTCCGAGAATGGAAGCCAGGGAATAGTACGAGTACCCAGCCACTTCCCTGCCTGTCAGCCTCCTCATATAGTTGTCTGTTTTCATTTGCCACCTCATGCGTTTCTCTGGCAGGAAGCGGGCGGAATGCGAAAAGAATGGCATTCGCTCCGGCAACACTGTCTCATGGCCTTATTCTTTGCGCATTGCAGCGGTTTCATCCTGTCTTTGGCTTTTGCAGCGCGCTGCTTTTCGCCTGTGAAAACAGAAAAGGAGCCGCTTGCGCGGCTCCCGTAGTGGCACTTTTATAAAAGGCTTTTCTGAATTTGACAGGCTAGGCTCATGCCTGCGGCGGAGGCGCCATCTTTGCCATGTTCTCCTGGGCGTAGCGAGTTGCGTCCTTGTCAGAGATTTTATAGGCAAAGAGCATGAGGAGGGCAGCAATCATGTTGCAGGCTGCTGGTATGCCGCCAAGGAGCAGCATGAAGTTGCGGACAAATCCGGGAGCGGAGACGAAAGCCGGAATCTGGCCAAAGAGGGCTTCCTGGCCAGGTATTGGCGTCGTTGCCGCTGCGACTTGAAGGGAGTCGTATCCAATGCCGGAAAGAGCGTATAGGACGAATCCGCCAAAGATAGCCGATATCTTCATAGGCATGTTCGTCATGGACATGATGACAAGCCGGTTGTCTTTGCCTGTTTTCCACAGTCCATACTCGCCGCAGTCAAGCGCGTAGTTCACTCCGAAGCCAGAGTAGAGGGCTGCAGCGAAGGTGCCGATGAACGAGATTCCAACATACAGTCCCCAGAAAGTGGAGCCGAAGAATGCGTTTAGGACGCCGGAGCATGCGGCAAGCATAAGCCCCACCCACATTGCCTTGACTTTTCCGAGTTTCATTCCGATAGCCGGCCCAATGAGGGCGAATATGGAGCTGGCTACAGTGGTGAGCGTGCTTCCAATGGTGTATAGGCCAGGGAAAGACGAGCTCATTGGAATGTTGTGCGTATATGGCACAATAAGCTGCCAGTAGTAGATCATGACGTTCATCATGGCCATCATGCCGGTGAACGCAAAGGTGGAAGCAAGCAGGTAGATGAGCAGCTGGCTGTTTGTTGTGACAGCTTTCACCATGTCAGACAGCCTGACTTGCGGAGCGCCCATGCCGCCGACTTCGTCGCTGATGTCGTATGGCTTGGCCGTTTTGCGCAGCACGGCAATGCCCACGAAGTAGAAAAGGGCGAAGACAGCAGTCATGATTGTGTAGTTCAGAGGAGGACTGACCATCGTTCCGATCCAGGCAAGGATGTACGCGCCAGAAGCGGAGGTAAAGACGGTGCCGAATGTCATCATTCGATAGTTCCATGTGGTCAGCCGGTTGCGATCGATTGCCGAAGCGCCCGCCATTTGTGGGATAATGCCAAATTGGGCAGTAACAATGAAGCTCATGGTGGTGTTGACCATAAGCGATCCGATAATGACGACGATGAAGCGGGAAGTGTTGCTGCCAAAGTCAGTGAACAGCAAAACCATGCCGGCATAAATTACAAACTGGCATATAAATAGCCACGGGCGGTATTTGCCGCCGCCGATCTTTGGATGGACCTTTGACATGATGCCGCCGACGAAAAGGGTGATGACAAAGTCGAAAATACGGGCGATCAGAAGCGCTGTCGAAAACAGGTTCATATCCATGCCGAGCGCTGGATAGAACATGTTTAGGAAAGCGAAGCTAATCATGCCAAACAAAGAAGCAATGCTATAAAATGAGTACCCAAACACTTCTTTGTTCGTCAGCCTTTTTTCCTGGTTGACTTCCATTTAAAAACTCCTTTTTTTTTCTATTTTTGAACAATTTTCCGTACAAGCAATCAAGGCTTTCACCTCAAACAATTTGCCAGCCAATCTGTCTCCTCCTGCATTGTATCGCAAAATTCATCACAAATTGTATGCTCCAATCATAATATAGATTTGAACGTAATGCAAGAAAAAAGATTAATGATCTTGCGGCTGCCCGACAGCGCTGCGCACGCCGCTGCATATTGCAATTTGCGCGAATTGACGCGGATAAACAGAGGGCAAATTGTTTTTTTGCTGACGCTGAAACAGCACTTTTTGGACGGGCATGCGAGACCCTCCCCGTGTGCAAAGGAAAGCGCCCCATGCACCCAGGCTTGAAGGCCGCGCGCTTCCTGCATGCGCCTTTGGGGCGCATGCGAGTGCGGCGCTTCGGCGCCTCCAGCCATTGGGCGTCTGGCTTTCCCAGCGCCCGTTTCGCGTTTGCGCTAGGCGAGCCGCCTTTTTTGCATATTTCTGAAAACAGGGATGCCAGAGTTTTTTTGCAAAGACGGCCGGGAGGGCGCTGCCCTTTGCGCGCAGGAAAAAGAGCAAAGCTGCACAAAGGAAGCCGCTGCATAAGCGGTTTGCGCTATAATTTAGGCAGAATTCTGCGGCTATGGCCTGCAGCGGCTGCGAAGCCTGTCTGGCAGGCGCATGAGGAGGAAAGGCTATGGGATATTCGCTTTCGCCGAAGGAGAACTATCTAAGGGCGCTTCAGCACGAACCAACGGAATACACGCCTTGCAGCATCGACAGCGCTGTGGCTGGCATGTCAATCAGCATTGAGCACGGAATGGACAATGAGACGGACGGGTTTGGCGTAACATGGACTGCATCGGACAGCGCGTTTGGCGGCTCGCTTCCAAAGCCGGGCGAATTCATCCTAAAAGACGTTAGGGAGTGGAAAAAGGCAATTAAGTTTCCAAAAATAGGAGACTATGACTGGGAGGGCTTTGCAGCCGCGGATTTGGCCGGCATTAACCGCGATGTGTACCCTGTCGAGATATTTAGCGCCTGCTGCATTTATGAGAGGCTTGCGGCGTTTATGGGATTCGAAAATGCCCTCATCAGCATGGCGGAAGAGCCGGATGCGACATTTGGCCTTTTGAGCGCGCTTGCCGATTTCAAGTGCGAGATGATAAAGAGCATAGCAAAATACTACCGCCCGGATACATATATCTATTTTGACGACGTTGCAACAGAGAGAAACCTCTTCATGTCCCCAAAGGCTTACAGGCAGCTCATAAAGCCGCTGCACAAAAAGATGTGCCAGACGGCAATCGACTGCGGCATAATCCCTATACAGCACACCTGCGGGCACGCCGAGGCAATTTTGGATGACATGATTGACGAGGGGGCGGCGGCGTGGCACGCTGTGCAGCCGACCAACGACATCGAAGAAATCGTCCAAAAATATGGAGACCGTTTCACGGTTATTGGAGGGTACGACTCGAACGGAGCACCGGGCTATGAGTCCGCCAGTGAGGAAGAGATCCGCGCGGAAGTCCGCCGCTGCCTTGACACTTACGGAAAATACGGCAAGGGCTTTATTTTCGCCGGCTTCCTTCTGACAAGCGTAAACTATGCCGATCAGGCGGCTCCGTCCAGCATTATGGCCGACGAAGTCATGAAGTACCGCAAAGAGCGCGAAAAATAGACAAACAGAAGGGGCCGCCCCTACTCTTGCGCAAGCTGGGAAAAGGGGAGGGCAGCCAAAGAAAGGCCGCCGCAGAAACGCTTAGCCCCTGCGGCGCTCTTTTTTTGGCGAATTTCTGTATTCCTCGCGCCGCTGCCAAAGCCGCGAAACTTTGCGCTGGGCGAATGATCGGCCTAGTTCGGCAAATGCGCCTTCTTACAAAGCCTTTCCGGCAAGGATTTCGTCGTAGTCAAGAAGGTTTGCCTTCAGCAGGGACGGAGTGTCCAGCCCATATGGGCAGTGCTCTTTGCATTGCCCGCATTCGAGGCATGCGCGGGCTTTGTCCATCTCCGCCGCAAACTCTTTTGAGAAGAAACGGCCTGGCGGCATTCTTCGAACCATTTGGGAAAAGCGGGCGCACTCGCTGATTGCAATTCCTTGGGGACAGGGCATGCAGTAGCCGCATCCCCGGCAAAAGCTGCCTTTGATCTCACTGCGGTCTTTCTCAATGGCAGTTTCGATTTCCCCTGCGTAGACGGGCGGGCTGGATGCGAAGAAAAGAAACTCGTCAAGCTCGCTTTCGCGCTGCACGCCCCAAATAGGCAGCACGTTATGAAAGCGCATCGCCCATGCGTAGGCTGCGGCCGCGTTTGTGATGATTCCTCCGGAAAGCGACTTCATTGCGACAAACCCAACATTGCCCCTTGCGCATGCGTCCACAAGATCTGTCTCGCGCTCTGTGCACAGATAGGAGAAAGGGAACTGAAGCGTCTCATACAGCCCGCAAGAGGCAATCTCCATTGCCCGATCGATTCCGTGGTTGGTGATGCCGATGTGGCGGATCTTGCCCTGCTCTTTTGCCCGCAGCATTGCTTCGTAAAGGCCGCTTCCGTCATCGGGCTTTGGGACAAAGGCTGGATTGTGAAATTGGTAGACGTCGATATAGTCTGTCTTCAGCAGCGAGAGGCTCTTCTCAAGATCTGCCCAAAATCCAGGGGCGTCGCGCGCCATCGTTTTTGTCGCGATGAAAACTCTCCCCCGCCTGCCTTTTAGTGCCGCTCCGAGTTTTTCTTCCGAGTCGGAGTAAGCCCTTGCGGTGTCGAAATAATTGACGCCGTTGTCGCATGCCTTGTGGATGATGCGCACTGCATCCTCTATTGGCGCCCTTTGAATAGGCAGGGCCCCAAATCCATTCTTGTTTGCCTCAATTCCGGTAGAGCCAAGCGTTACAGTTGTCATGTCTGCCCTCCTTAACTAAACTGGCGCGGCGTTCGCGCCGCAATTTGCCAGCGCGCTTCTCAATTATATATTATAGAGCAAAGAGGGGAGCGGGAGGGAGAGCGAAGCGGGAAAGAGCGATGCGAAAATGGGGGGCGGGGCGGTAAAAAGGGGATGAATAAGAGGAAGAGAGAGAGGGGGAAAAAAAGAAAAGAAATGCGTTGACAAGGAAAAAAGCGAGTGGTAATATGTAAAAGCTGGCTGCAGGGCCAGCGAGCTGATTGGAATGATAAGGAACAGGACAAGGATTAGGCCA
>JAITGT010000039.1 GCA_031280495.1 Eubacteriaceae bacterium | reverse complement strand
TGCCATTGCTGACGCCATTTTGACCATGGCTATTGCCCTAATGAGGGCGAGGGGCATTTTTTCCTCACCAATTGGGAAGTTCTCTATGCTTCTTTGCGTCTGCGCGCCCCAGAGTTTGTCCGCTGGCACGCGCACCTCCCCCATCGTGTCTAGCTCCACTCTATATTTCATTCAATACTGCTCCGTTCATTTGATAACGGCGTCCACTCCGCCGCGATTTGCCCTGATTCGGATGGCAACTCGGTTTGGCAGGCATACAGACTGCTCGCCTTCATAAGAGACATACCCAGTTAGGACGCACAACTGGTCAGGGCAGTCTGAAGAAGCGATGGCGATGGCGCCTCCATCGGCAGTGACTGTCACGCTTGGCGCCCCATTCGGCGAGAAAGAAGCGGATTCGCCGCCTTTCAGGCGAATGCTCTGCGCTAAATCCCCGCCAACGTAAATATCTGCATACTCGCCTTTTCTGCCGGCTGCGCTTCGAAAGAGCAAAAAAAGAAGGGCAGCAAGCGCCAGCGCGGCAAACGCCAGTGCTTCCCTCTTTTCGGCGAATTTGCGCGCTCCCATCCTACAGCTTCATGTCGCCTGCCTTTATCTTGCCCCACTTCTTGAGAGGAAGGTAAAAAAGGTAGGAGAGGAGGGCAGGAAGGAGAAAGTGCAAAATGCCCACTTTGGCAAAAACAGATCCGGTAAAGCCCATTTCCGAGAGAGTTCCAATTTGCCCAACAAGCCCGCTTGTGCCCATGCCGGAGCCCGCTGGCGTATTCGTCATTTTGAATGCGACAGTGGCAATTGGGCCAGTAATGGCAGCTGCGATGGTAGGCGGAAGCAGAATCCATGGATTCTTAATGATGTTTGGAACCTGCAGCATTGACGTGCCAAGCCCCTGTGCAAAAAAGCCGCCAATGCCGTTGTCGGCAAAGCTGATGACTGCAAACCCTATCATCTGCGCGCTGCAGCCAGCGGTAGCCGCGCCTCCCCCCAGCCCGGAAAGAGAAATCATTAGGCACAAGGCTGCAGAAGAAATGGGCGCAGTAAGGACAAGGCCAACTACAACCGACACTATGATCCCCATTTCGAAAGGGTGAAGCTCCGTGGCAGTGTTTATAATGCTGCCCAATCCGTTCATTAATGAAGAGATAGCCGGCCCAATAACTATTGCCGCAAGGTAGCCTGTGGCAAGAGTGGCAAGCGGGGTGAGGATTATGTCCAGTTTTGTTTCTTTAGACATGGCTTTGCCGAACTCACACCCAATGACCGCTGCGACATACGCTCCCGCTGGCCCGCCAAGAGTGCTGCCCATCGTTCCAGTCACTGCGCCGCATATCATGACGAGAAGAGGAGCCTCAAGGCCTGCGCTGACGGCAACGCCAATGCCGGCGCCAAGCAGGCTTTGCGCCATTGCGCCTGTATTAATGATATGGGTGAAGACAGCATTTTCGCCAAAGGAATTCACAAGCTGCTCACCTGCTGTCTTGATGATGAGGCCAATGATCAATGTGGCAAAAAGGCCTTGCGTCATAGCGGACATTGCATCAAGAAAGTAGCGTTTTGGCGTGATGGCGATGTTCTTTTTTTTCAGAAATTTGCCCATAATGATTCCCCTTGCTTAGGTCATGCAGCAATTATACCACCAAACAGTGGCAATGGCAGCCTCTTCCTGTCGGCATGAAAGGGAAAGAGGAGGCCTCGATCTGCCGCCCGCCTATGGCTGCTTCTCCAGTTCAAGGCCGATCTCTTCCACAAGGGCATGCATGCTGTCTTTTACTGTCAAATGGTATGCTGTGGCTTCGCCATTGGACAGGAAGGAAAAAAGAAACCCGTTTTCATATTTTTCGTAGACGACGTCATAAGCGAATACGTCTTCCATTGCATAGGATCCGGTGTTGTCCGCATTAAACACCATTGTCATTTCCGCTCCGTCCAATTCCCCTTTCCAGGTTCCCAAGGCGCTAAACTCTTTTTCGGATCCGCACGACGACAGCGCAAGAAAGACGGCTGCAGCCGCGATTGCTGCCCTTATTCTCATTTCAATTCCTCTTGTGAAGCCGATGCTTTATCTGGCAGGCCCGAAGGGGGCTTCGGCCGCTGGCTCTACCTTTCCTTTCGAGAGTTCAAAACACTTTAAGATGTATGCAATATTGTCAGCGAGCTTTCGCATGATCGCAAGCCCTTCGGCGTCTTCCTTCACCATTTCTGGGGTCATTCCCCTGAGTATGTTCCAATAGCGGCTGCCGACAGTGTACATGCTGCTAATGCCAAAATATTTGTTGAGCCGATCAAAGGCGGCTGTGCTCCCGCCCCTACGGCATACAACGACCGCAGCTGCCGGCTTTAGCGCAAAGGCAGGGTTCGGAGTGGAAAAAAAGACGCGGTCAAGTAGGGAAAGCAGCGCTCCATTTGGACCGGAGTAATACACGGGGCTTCCTATGACAAGCCCATCGGAAGAAGCAATTTTTTGGGAGATCTCGTTTGCGCAATCGTCGTCAAATTGGCATTTTCCGAGCTCGCGGCATTTGTGGCAGGCTATGCAGCCTCGCACAGGGCCTGTTCCAATATGAAAGATCTCGGAGTCAATGCCCTGTCCCGAAAGCCTTTCCGCAATCTCGGTAAGAGCTGTAAATGTAGAGCCTTCCTTGTGCGGGCTCCCATTGATCATGAGCACTTTCAATACAGTTCACCTCTCAGCTTAATATCAACCATTATACAGCATAGGCCCTAATTTTGCAGGGAGATGCGCTGGGCGAAACGTGGCAAAAAATGAAAAACCGCCGTACCCGGCGTTGTTTTTCACTATTCTTCAGTTTCTACGTACTTAATCATTCCTTCGCGGTTGTAGGTAACCTTGTCGTGGCTGCGCACCGAGTTTGCTTTGATGCGGCTAACCACCATGTCTCCATTCGGCTCGACAGTAATGTAAACTGCTGTGTCCGGAGCGCTTCTTCCAACGTAAGAGCCTGGATCGTGATCAGAGATGAACTTTGCCCGAGACGCAGCAGTGTCGAGATTTATCTTCGAATTAATCCTTTTCATAAATAGCCCCCCAGCTCTTATTATTAAAGATTATACATATTATTTGACTAAATACGAATATTATCTATAAAAATTCTCATACATTATTCAAACATGTAATTTCAATTGATTTAAAAACTAATGGGCGTTTCACATAAAACTGAAACAATGATAAAAACTATAAACAAAATGGAATGAAAAGAAACATTTTTTTATGGCCTTCAATCGTTTGCAGCTCAGCATTTAGGCTATATTATGCGTTAAAATGCGACAAAGCGCTGAGATTTCCGACATTGCGAGCCAAAGCGCATTTTGTGAAAGAATCAGCCCACAAAATGGAAACGCACTGAATTATCCGAAATTGTATGTAAGCAGCAAGAGGCGCTCTCTTTAATGCTATGATGAGAACTATGAAAGAAACAAACGCCCAGGTTAAGAAAATTGATTTTCATATCGGCGCAAAATTCCATGAAATGGGCGAATTGCCGCAAAACGCCTCCTTTTGCGAGCATTATTCCGCTTACCAGCTTTTTTCTGGAGGGAACGCCTACCCCAACTTCGGCATAGAGAGGGTTATAGCAGATATGTATGCAGACGGCGAAAGCGTCATATGCTTTGCCTACATCAAACAGGAACCCGATCACTACTCGTTCTACGGAAAAGGGGCAGCAACAGCGCCTATATCCGAAGACGCGCCGTATCAGGCGCTTGTTGCGGCATTGGAGGACGCAGGCTGCGTTTTCACGCGCTTGGAAGGCGTTATTCCAGTCAATAGAATGGAAGACGTCATCACATCTGTTGCCCAGGTTTTGGGCACTGGCGACAGCCTACTTATTTCATGCGTCAAAGGGGACGGCAAAAGGCGATAATTGCTCTGCTTTTAGTGAGCGTTTGTGGCGGCAGCGATTATTTGCCAAAAAGATGGCCATTGAAGAAGGCTCTTTGGGAAAAGGATATGGGTGCATGGGCTTTCAGCTTTTGCAGATCATGCCCTGAAGCCATAGGCAAAAAAAAAGGCGCGAAAAGCGCTTTTTCGCTAGGGCGCGCAAGCTGTTGCAATTGGCGAAGAGCGCTGGCGCAGCGACTGCAAA
>JAITGT010000108.1 GCA_031280495.1 Eubacteriaceae bacterium | reverse complement strand
CAAAAAGGGCGCGGAGATGCTGATGAATTTCCTGCTTTCCCCTGAAATCTATGCAAAAAGGCTGGAGTTCTATCCATTCCCGCCCATGATCGAAGAGGCTAAGCAGTACCTCAGCCCTGCGCTGCTGGACAACCCTGCGCTCAACATGCCGCCTTCCGTGACAGAAGGGGCATGGATGATCCCAGTCTCTGACGCCCAAGTGGACTTAATGGACAAATACTTAACGAAATTTATGAGCGAAAACCAATAGGGGGCGGCGATGAAAAAGATAGAGATCATTACAAGGCAGGAAAAGCTGGATGAGCTTAAAGAGCTGCTCGTAGTGCACAACCTTCAGGGGCTGACGGTTATGGCGGTCATGGGCTGCGGGCGCCAGAGAGGCTATATACCGGAAATGCGCATCACGGCAGCGGACGTAAACCTGCTTCCCAAAATATACGTCTTTACCATCGTGGAAGACGGCGTTGTGGAAAAAGTGCTTGCGGACATCACGCTCAAGATTGGCACAGGGCATGCGGGAGACGGAAAAGTGTTTGTCTCCACTATCGACGACGTCATGAGAATCCGCACAAACGAACGAGGGGCGGACGCCCTTTAAGACAGGAAGGGAGGCGGCTATGAGAGCAGGGACGGATCGTTCAAATGCCATCGTTTCGCTTGTTGATGTTGAAAAATGGTATGGAGGCAATTATGTTGTCAAGAAAGTCAGCCTTGACATACTAAAAGGCGAATTCCTTACGCTCCTCGGCCCTTCGGGCTGCGGCAAAACCACAATGCTGCGCATGATTTCAGGTTTTGAGGATGTGACGTCCGGGGAGATCCGAATTGAAAACGAGAGCGTGGAAATGAAGGAGCCCTATGAGCGGGACGTCAACACCGTCTTCCAAAACTACGCGCTCTTCCCCAACTTGAACGTGTACGACAATATCGCCTATGGCCTTCGCGTGCGCAAGGCGCCCAAAAGCGAAATCCGAGAGAAAGTGATGAGAATGCTGGAGATGGTCCAGCTTGCAGGTTTCGAGAAACGCAAAATTGACCAAATGTCCGGAGGCCAGAAACAGCGCGTGGCGATCGCGCGGGCGATTGTCAACGAGCCAAAAGTCCTTCTCTTGGACGAGCCCCTTGGCGCGCTCGACCTCAAGCTTCGAAAACAGATGCAGCTTGAGCTCAAGCGGCTGCAAAGAAAGCTTGGCGTGACATTTGTGTATGTCACCCACGACCAGGAAGAGGCGCTGACCATGAGCGATAGAATCGCGGTCATGAACGCGGGCGAGATTGAGCAGATTGACGAACCGGAACGCATTTATATGAAGCCAAAGAGCAGGTTTGTTGCGACATTCATCGGAGAGTCCAACGTCTTCGACGCTGTTGTGGCAAAAGAAGGGAGCGAGGCGGAGGTCGCCATGGAGTGCGGAAGCGCTACCGTGGACGGGCAAAGCGCCATCGAAGGGGAAAACGTTGTCCTCTCCGTGCGCCCGGAAAATTTGCGCTATTCGACCGAGCCTACGGAGGGGTTCCGCATAAAGAGCGTTGTCAAAGAGATCATCTTTGTCGGCAACATTACCCGAATTATCGCTCTTTTAACAGACGGGCAGGAAGCGACATTCACGTGCCTTGGCGCAGGCACAAAGATTAAAGAGGGCCAGATTCTTTACCTTAGCTGGAGCATAGAGGAGTGTGTCGTGATTAAGAAGAGGATTGGCCATGAGCTCGAACAGCTTAAACGCGACGAAAAGGAAAAAATCAGCCTGGCACTGCCTGGGGCGGTCTAGAGGCGGCGCCATGAAAAGCAAAAAAGCGCCCGCGCGCAGAAAAAACATGGGAAACATGCTGCTTTGCGCCCCCCTCATCGCTTGGATAGGCGCGCTCATCGTCATTCCTCTCGCTTACCTCCTGTATATGAGCTTTCAGACGAAGGGGCCTATGGGCACAGTTGTCTATAAATTTACATTAGAGAACTACGCAAAGATCTTTGAGGCGGAATATTTCACGGTTCTTAAAAAATCCGTTTGGATAGCCCTCATTTCCACGTTTGCCTGCGTGGCGCTCGGATATCCCCTCGCCTTCTTTATCGCAAGCAAGCGCTCGCAGGCCTCAGGAATCCTGATGCTCATGCTCATGGTGCCTTTCTGGACTTGCGTGCTCGTGACCATCTATAGCTTTGTCATCCTGTTCGCCCGGGAAGGCCTGCTCAACTCGCTTCTGCTATGGCTGGGCATAACAAAAGAGCCAATGGATCTGCTGTACAACGATTTTTCTGTCTCTGTCGGCATGGTATACATGCTCTTGCCCTTTGCGGCAATGCCGATGTACGCCTCAATAGAAAAGCTTGACCAAAGCCTCATCGAAGCGTCGAAAGACTTGGGGGCGGGCAGGATCCGAACTTTTGTCAAAGTTGTCCTTCCCCTAACCAGGCCTGGGATTTTTGCCGCCGTCATTTTGACTTTCATACCCTGCATCGGCTACTACATGATTACAGACATGCTTGGGGGCGGCACAACAATGCTCATTGGAAACATCATATACAACCAGTTTACCTCCGCGCGAAACTGGCCGTTTGGGGCGGCGCTCTCCTGCCTGCTGGCGGCAGCCATTCTCATAATGATGTTTGCTTATACAAAGACTGGCGGAGATCTCGACGACTTGGGAGGCTGACGCCATTCAGCCCTGCCATAAGGGGCAGGCGGAGGAAAAAGCTCTGGCTGTCTAGGCTGGGCTGCCTAAACAGCTGCGATATGCAGGAATGCCTAGCCTCGTGAGGGCGCCTGCCCTCACGCAGCGCTCTGCGGCATGCGGCAATAGCCTGTCTATGCCAACGAAACGCAGTGGGAAAGAGGGCACATGCAAAGAGGCGGACAGGCGAAAGATGCCAAACGGACTCCATGCGCTGCCCAATTGCGCGCGATTCGGCGGGCTGCGCGCAGAAAACTGCTCTAGGCGCGCACGCCGGGAGTAAAACGGCTGGTCTGCCCGCAACTGCGCTCGGCAAAGAATTGCATGAGGCTGAAGATGCTTTGCGTGCCGATGCCGCAGGGCGTTTGCCAATCCGGCGCGCGTTTCGCCGCGCTTTTAGACGCCGCGCTTCGCGGCTCAGGCAATTGAAGCCGCCGAAAAACAAAAGGCTGGCCCGCGCCGTCAATAGGGCAAAAATCATGCACACTTAAGGTGTGAAGACTGAAAAGGGGGGCGCCGATTCCTCCCCGCGCCCAAAGGCGCCGGGTTTCTTCGGCAAAAATCTATGAAAATGCGGCAGGCTGGGAAAAGGAAGCTGTTTGGCGGGCTGCTTGCCTCCTACGCAGCGCTGGTGTATGTGTTCCTGTATATACCTGTTGCTGCCATGATTGCCTTTTCCTTTAACGACAGCACAAACAACACCATATGGCGCGGCTTTACGACGAAGTGGTATGCACTGCTCATGTCAGACGCGGAAATATGGGGAATACTGGGGACAACCGTCGCAATTGGGGCAATTTCGACGCTGCTTTCTGTCGTTGTCGGCACATTAGGGGCGGTCGGAATGTCCCGCGCCTCCTTTGCGGGGAAAGGCCTGGTTTCCTCCGTCCTTTATGTCCCCATTATCATTCCGGAAATAGTGCTGGCGGTGGCGACGCT
>JAITGT010000081.1 GCA_031280495.1 Eubacteriaceae bacterium | reverse complement strand
GTAAGCCTGGGCGAAAAAAAAAGAAAAATGGGCCGCTGCCCGGCAATGGGAGCGGCCTTTTTTGCTTTGGGCGAAAAACGGCAAAGCGAGCGTAAATATCGAATATCGGCGGCGGCGCCCTTTGCTTTTGCTGTTTTGGGCTGTATAATCGTATAGGGAAAAAACGCCAACCGAGCGCAAAAGAGCCGCAATTTGGGCAGAAGGCACTTTCGTTTTCAATAGCAGAACGCATTAAGGCGCGTGATCTGGCGCATTCAGTCCGCAGCCGTTTTTTCACGCTAAAAACGGCGCGCCGGCTTCTTTTTTGCCCGGCGCGGAAGCAAAAGCGCGGAGGAAAAAACCTGCGCTTTGCGGCATTCGCCTAGCGCCGAAAGGAGAATAATGGCATACACAATCGCAGTGGCAGGCAAAGGCGGCACAGGAAAGACGACGATTTGCGGCCTCATTATTGACTATCTGTCCAAACAGAGGAAAACGCCCATACTTGCTGTTGACGCGGACGCAAACTCGAACCTGAACGAGGTTCTGGGCGTGAAAATAGAGTTGACGCTAGGGGACATTCGCGAGGAGGTGGCGCAGGCGGAGCTTGCCGCCGTCAACCCGATTCCTGCCGGCGTTTCAAAGATGGACTACATGGAATCCAAGTTCTCCAACGCGCTCATTGAAGAAAACGATTTTGACATGCTTGTCATGGGGCGAAGCCAGGGGGAGGGGTGCTACTGCTATGTCAATGGCGTCCTCAAAACGCAGATCACCCGTTTTGCCGGCAACTACAAATACATTGTTGTCGACAACGAGGCAGGCATGGAGCACATTTCCCGCGGCATTGTAAAGAAAGTTGACGCGATGCTGCTTGTCAGCGACGCTTCGCGCCGCGGCGTCCAGGCTGTCGGCCGAATTGCCCAGCTCGTGAGCGAAATGAAAATTCAGCCCACCCAAATGGGGGTTATCATAAACCGCGCGCCAAACGGCTTCCTTTCCGAGGGGGTCAAAGAGGAGATTGCCCTGCAGAACCTTAACCTCCTTGGCGTGATACCGCACGACGAACTCGTCTACCAATATGACTCTGACGGCATTCCAACAGTACAGCTGCCGGAAGACGCGCCGTCTAAGGCAGTCCTCAGGGATATCTTAAAAACGCTAGGCATATAGCGCCGCTGCTGGCTGTGCCAGGAAGCCGAAAGCGGGGCAGGCAACATAAAGCAAGCCCTAAAACATGTGGACACAATACAGGAGGATAAACAAAGAGATGCCATTCAAAAGCTCACCACAGAAATTCAGCGCTTCGATCAAGCAAGTGGACATTGGCACTGGCGACAAGAAGATCGTTCTCGGCGGCGAGAGCGTCCTGCCTTTCTACTCATTTGACGGGCCGGTCGAAAACCTCAAAAAAGTCGGGATCGAGATCCTGGACACAGGCCTAGAAACCTTATCGCCAGAACTAAAAGAGTTTTATGGCAACGACGCGGACATCGCTGCCATTGCCAAAAAGGCCGCAGGCGTCGAGGGGGCGGATTTTCTGTGCCTTCGCTTTGAAGGCGCCGACCCCAACGGGCTCAACAAATCAGTGGAGGAATGCGCCGAAACCGCCAAAAAAGTGGCGGACGCAGTGGATTTGCCGCTTGTTGTCTATGGCAGCAAGAATGGGGAGAAAGACACTGCCTTGTTTGGGGCCATCGCTGACGCCCTTCAGGGAAAGAACGTTCTGTTCATGTCTGCCAAAGAAGAGAACTACAAGACACTGGCCGCGTCTGTCGGCCTGGCTTATGGCCAAAAGCTTGGCGCTGAATCTGCCGTTGACATCAACCTTGCCAAGCAGCTCAATGTTTTGATCAACCAGGTCGGCGTGAGCCCGGAATCCATAGTGATGAATGTCGGCGCGGCAACGGTCGGCTATGGCTTTGAATATGTGGCCTCAACCATGCAGCGCATCGTCATGGCGGCCCTCCAGCAGAACGACACGATGATCCAGATGCCTATCATCACGCCTGTGTCGACCGAAACGTGGTATGTCAAAGAGTCTGTGATGCCGGAAGCGGATCAGCCTGAATGGGGGCCTGCTGAAGAGCGTGGCGTCATGAACGAGATTGCCACCGCTGCAGCATGCCTGGCGGCCGGCTCCCACGCAGTCATTCTGAGGCACCCGACATCTGTCAAAACGATTTCGAATTTCATAAAAGCGCTTGCTTAACCGGAGGTATAGATAAATGGCACTAACAGGCATTCAGATTTTTAAGGTCACGCCAAAAACAAACTGCAAAGACTGCGGGAACCCCACCTGCATGGCATTCGCGATGAAGGTTGCGCAAGGCGCCGTTGCGCTGGAGAAATGCCCGCACCTGTCCCCAGACGTCATTGCCGAGCTGAGCGACGCGACTGCGCCTCCGATGAAGACCATCACGGTGGGTTATGGCGACAGCTCCTATTCCTTGGGCAGCGAGACAGTTTTGGAAAGGCACGAGAAAACATTCGTCTCAAAGACGCTTTTTGCGCTCTCAGTGTGCAATGCCTCGTCGGACGAGCACAACGATGGCGTTTTCGCAAAGGCAGGCGAGATTGACTACCTGCGCATCGGCGAGCGCATGTACGTCGAATTCCTTTATGTCAACTATGTCGACGGAAAGGGAGAGGATCGCTATATAGACCTTGTCACAAAGGCCGCAGCAACAGACAAAGCCCTCATCCTTTCTGTGCGTGACGCCGCTGTGGCGGAAAAAGCTTTGGAGATCGCGAAGGGCAAAAATCCGATCCTCAATGGGGTCAACGCGTCCAACTATGAAGCGTTCAGCGCTCTGGCAACAAAGTTCGGCGCCGTGCTTGGCGTCAGCGGCGAAAGCCTCGAAGAGCTGCATGACGTTGTGGAAAAGATTGAAAAGCTTGGAAACAAAAACCTGATCCTTGATGTAGGCTCCTCTTCTGCAAAGGACGCGTTCGCTAAAGCAGTGGAGATCCGCCGCGCTGCCATCAAGGGGCAGGACAGGACATTTGGGTACCCGTCGCTTGTCAACCTTGAAAGGCTTGCCCCCGGCGATCCCCACATGCAGACAGCCCTTGCTTCCCTGTTTATCCTCAAATACGGATCCATCCTTGTAATGGAGTCCATGACCTATGCCCAGGCGCTGCCGCTATACGCGCTTCGCCAGAACATTTACACCGATCCGCAGAAGCCAATGCGCGTAGAGCCAGGCATTTACCCTCTCAACGGCGCGGACGAGAATTCTGTCGTCGCCATTACCGTCGACTTTGCCCTATCCTATTTCGTCATATCTGGCGAGCTCGAACGCTCTGGCGTTCCGGTAAACCTCATCATTCCGGATGCAGGCGGCTATTCCGTTCTCACGAGCTGGGCAGCGGGAAAATTCAGCGCAGGCAGCATTGCAAAGTTTATTGAAGAGTTTGAAATTGAGTCCAAGATCAAGTCGAGAAAGCTCGTTCTTCCCGGAAAAGTCGCCGTTCTGAAGGGCGAGTTGGAAGACAAGCTTCCTGGCTGGGAAATTATTGTTGGGCCGAATGAAGCCATTCAGGCCGTCAAATTTTTCAAAGAGATATAGCCCGCCAAGGCTTTTCGCATTACTATATAAAGGAGCAAGAATTGCATGGGTAAATTTATCGTTATCGGCGAGAGGATTCACGTCATCTCTCCTTCCATCAGAGAGGCTTTTGAGAAAAGGGATCCGGAGCCAATACTCAAAAGGGCGAAAGACCAGCTGGCAGCAGGGGCCACTTACATTGACGTTAACATCGGGCCTGCCGAATCCACCGGCGTTGAATTGATGAAATGGGCCGTGACCACAATTCAGGAAGCCTGCGGCAATGTGCCATTGGCTCTTGACACGGCAAACAAAGCGGCCATTGAAGCCGGCATTTCCGTCTACAACCGCTCAAAGGGCAAGCCAATCGTCAACAGCGCCGATGCCGGCGACCGTGTTGAGTACATTGATCTCGCTGCCGCCAATGACGCGATTGTCATCGCGCTTTGCTCCAAGCAGGGCATTCCCTCTGACAACGACGAGCGCATGGTTTACCTCCAAGAAATGCTGGAGCGCGGAATGGGCCTTGGAATGGATCCGTCCGATATGTGGTTTGATCCGCTTTTCCTTGTCATCAAAGGAATGCAGGAGAAACAGCTCGAAGTGCTCGAAGCCATTAAGATGATCACGGACATGGGCCTCAACACAACAGGCGGGCTTTCAAATGTCTCCAATGGCATGCCAAAGCATATTCGCCCCATCATGGACTCCGTCTTTATCGCAAGGGCCATTCAGGCGGGCTTTACCTCAGCGATCCTCAACCCGAACGATCAGCGGATGATGGAAACCATAAAATGCTGCGACATCATCAACAACGAGGTTCTTTACGCAGACTCTTTCCTCGATCTGTAGGAAGCGGAAAGCCATAAAAAAGGCCCTCCCTAGGCTGAAGCCTAGAGGAGGCCTTTTTTTTCGCCGATGGCGCGCTGCCTGCCAATGGGGAAACAAAAAAGCAAAGGGCATGAAGCGCGGCCCTTCCATAATAAGGCGCGCAAGCCACTTGATGCGGCAAGCCAGAAATGCTGGAAAAACTCCTTATGCCGCCATGGCAGAGATGCGGCGCTCAAGGCGGCTGCTGCAAAAGCCAATGAGCCTGCGGCAGTGTTCCCGTTTCTAGATTGAGCCCTGTCTTTTCGGATAGGCTCTTGCGCGATTCTGCCACTTCTTCTGGCGGAGGAGGCTTCGCTGGGGCTGTATAAAGAGACTGTGTCATAGCGCCCAGGGCCCGCGCGTACGGCTCCTGGACAGCCGCTGTGCCCATGCGGGAAAAAAGGGCTGAATGCATAAACGCAAGCTATAGGCTGCGGCTGGCTAGACCGAGTTTCTAGATGAAACCGAATTGCGCGCATGCATGGCAAAGCCGCATGGATGGGGCAGGCGGGGCGCCCAGGCGCTGTGCCCCTCTTGGAGGAGCCGCTCTCAGCGATTGCGCCAAATCGCCGTACGCGCATTGCCGCTGCGTTCGAAAGGGCGCCGAGCCCTTTCGATTCAGGCAGCGCCAGAGGATTGGTTTTGCCGCCGAGGATCTATAGGCTTTTGCATCGCCCCCTATAGCTGCTTTGGCAGAGGCAGCCTCGCTATTTGGGCGCATTCCTTGTCTTGCGCGCCCTCAGCGCTGAGCGCCGCCATTGGCGCGCCTTCTAATAGTTTTCGCCCTTTTGCTTCTTGGCCCAGGGCACGCCGGCAAACAGTTCCAAACCCGTTTTCTTTGGCCTTTTCGCCTTGGAGGCTAAGCGCCGCAGCTTGGAAAAAGGGACAGATCCGTGTGCGGAAGGAAGCAGGCAGCCACAAATTCCTGCATGTAGCTGGGAATGTTGGAGAGCTCAATGTAAGTCATTGCGCTGGCTATTTCATCGATTTTTTCTTTTGAGCTGTTCGAGTGCGCCATGCAGTACGCCCCGGAAAGGCTTGAATTGCCGATATAGTGGAACTGCTCCAGAGGCAGATCCGGAAACAGCCCGATCTCGACCGCGTTGCGCATATTTACCCCGCTGCCGATGCCGCCGGCGACATAAATGTCGCTGACCATGGAAATGTCCATTTCCATGGAGTTGAGCATAACGCGAATGCCGGAAAAGATCGCGCCTTTTGCACGCACAAAATTGTCGATATCCACTTCGTTTATCGAAATTTCTTTGCCAGTGGCGCTTTCCTCTTCCGAAGCGACAATATAGCGGCCGATTCCGTAGCTGTCGTGCCGGATGCGATCGGACTCAGCAAAAAAGCGCCCCTTTGCGGTGATGGCGCCTGCCCGAAAGAGGGCGGCGATGAGGTCGATGCAGCCAGACCCGCACAGGCCAACAGGCTTCCCCCCTCCGATGACAGTATAGGCTGGAGCAAGCGTAGCGGGGTCAAGATCGATTTTCTCTATGGCCCCATCGGTTGCCCTCATTCCGCAGGAAAGGTCGCCCCCTTCGAAAGCAGGCCCAGCGGAGCATGCGCAGGCGAGGAGGAAGTCTTTGTTGCCAAAAACAATCTCGCCGTTTGTCCCAAGGTCAAGGAAAAGCGAGAACTCTTCCCGGCTCCATATCATGGAAGCGAGCGTTCCAGCCGTAATGTCCCCTCCGACATAGCTTCCGATGTTTGGAGCCAATGCGACCTGCGCATTTTCGTTGGCATTCAGCCCGAGATCTTTGGCCTTTATCGAGAGGTCGCGAAAGAAAGCGGGAACAAATGGCTCCTGCCTTAAATAGTCTGCATTCACGCCGCAAAAGAGGTGCTCCATTGTGGTGTTGCCAGACACGGCGACCAGATAGATGGAATCCATGCTGACGCCGGCGGAGGAACACATGGAAAGCAGAAGAGGGTTTATGGTCTCCCCAATGACAGCGTCCATCAGCTTTTCCCTGCCGCCTGGCTTGGCCGACTCCAAAATGCGGTTGATGACGTCTGCCCCATAGCGGATTTGCCCATTGCCGGAAGACGCCTTTGCGTATATCCTCCCAGTCTGAATGTTGGAGAGCAGCGCAGAGACTGTTGTTGTGCCGATGTCAATAACAGCGCAGAAAGCCTTGGCCTTTTCGCTGGCAGGAAAGACGTCCAGGATCTCTGCCACTCCGCCAGTCTCCCGAACCACGGCCTTTGCCCGAAACCCTTCCATTCGAAGCGCTTCGGATATCTTTCGCATCGCAGGCAGCGCCACTTTCGCTTCCGATGCGCCTGTTTTCTTCAGAACGGCGCGCGCAAGCCTCTCGTTGTCCGGCATAGTGTCCTCGAAAGTTGGCTCCTCCATCTCAAGTTCGAGAACGGCGTAGTCGTTGTCGAAAGTAAGGCCGGCTTCAAGGACCTGCCTCCAGATGCTGTTAAAAATCTCCACTTCCTGTTTGCTGCTCAGATCCGCTATTTTCATTCTGGATTTGTAGGCGGAGGCAATGTCCGGCACGAGAACAGCGGCGTCTGACGTGAGATAGCTGGAGCAGGCAAGGCGCGCGCCTTCTGCATATTCTTCGTCCGACACATGCCTTGTCTTCGGCCCGGCGGAGCTGCCTTGCAT
>JAITGT010000074.1 GCA_031280495.1 Eubacteriaceae bacterium | reverse complement strand
AAAGAATGATAAAAAGAAAAACTCTAAGACCATTTTTCCAGCTGCTGGTTTTTAGCCTCGCGCTGGCATCGTGCACAAAAGAAAACCTCCCGCCCGAATCCGCATCTCCTGACCAAAGCGTTCCCAATGAATATGCAGAAATAACAATGCAGGACGAATCCAAAATTGTCATCGAGCTATTCATGGGAACAGTGCCAATAACCGCCCAGAATTTCAAGAAACTTGTGACGGAAGGCTTTTACGACGGCTTGACTTTCCACCGGGCTGTGAAAGGGCTGATCATTCAGGGAGGCGATCCAAAGGGAGACGGAACTGGGCATGCAGATTCCAGTATTCAAGGCGAATTTGCTTCCAATGGCTTTGACAACCCCAATAAGCATGTGCGAGGCAGCGTATCCATGGCGCGTTCAAGTGATCCAAACTCTGCGTCCTGCCAGTTCTTTATCTGCCTTGATTCCTATCCAGTCTGGGACGGAGACTATGCTGTTTTTGGAAAAGTTGTATCGGGCATTGAAGCCGCAGAGAGCATGTCAAACTTAGACGTGATTGACGATATATTTGGTGAGATTGCAAACAAGCCAATTATTAAGACAATTCGAATAATTGAGAACCCAACTGCACTCCTTTCAAAATAGTCTGGGATCGCTCGAAATGCAAAAATGGCATCTTGACAAGAGTATTGAAAACCACTATAATAATGCACGGTCGCATGACTATGGTGGGCTTGGCTTAGTTGGTTAAAGCGTCGGATTGTGGTTCCGAAGATCGTGGGTTCAAATCCCATAGCCCACCCCAGTTCACACGCAGGGGTATCGCCAAGCGGTAAGGCAACGGACTCTGACTCCGTTATTCGTAGGTTCGAATCCTTCTACCCCTGCCATTTTTCAATCTGCTTAACGCTCGAGATTGAGCGTTTTTTTTGTGATAGCCCTGGATCAAAGCAAAGAGCGACTGAAAGGCTCTCCAGACGAAAATACGCTGGATCGCTGCTGCCTGAAGCCGCATGCCCATTTAGCGGCACGTAGAGCAGTAATCCTACCTGATATGCAAAGCAGTGACTCGAAATGTCTCTGTGAGGCGCAATAGCAATATTGCTTAAGAGCGGATACATGAACAGCATAGGCGACACAGGCTCAATCGAATTGCTCCCAGTCTAGCGCATAAGCAGCAGAGGACAAGAAGAGAGGCAGTCGCTTTTGCGCCGGCATCCAGCGATGATCAGAAAAGTGAGTGGAACGGCACAATGCGCTTTGAGTGCACAGTGCAAGCAGTAGCTGAACGCATGAGCTGTCAGCGCTTTCAGTTAGTGCATGAACTTACCCCAAAAGCTAACTTAGCGATATTATTGCGGGACAGAGCGTTGTGCACTGCGCTTGCATTCGCTGTCTGTGCAGCAAAGCAAGCTGATGCAACTTTGCTAATCAAGATGAGGGCAGCTAGCGTCTCGTCAAGTGGCGTAAGATTATGCCGTCCAAACCCCTAGGAAGGCGCAGGACTGCGCCTTCCTAGGGGTTTTGGGTTTTCCTCAGAGAGGAGCAGGCTGGAAGGCCCTTCTCTCCCTGCCTGCCAGCGACATATTGCGCCTCTCGGCCGCCATCCACTCGTCGTGCTGGTTTATAAGGACATGCCCGACGAGCCTAAGGCACGAATCCCTGTCCGGAAAAATGGACACAGCTTCCATCCGCCTGTTAAGCCTCTCCTGCACTTTTGTCGTGCACAGCTGCGTCCAATGCCCTCTTGGGAAGTCTATATAGACCAATACTTCTTCTTCAGCCTCGGTACCGTCTCCATCGCTTTGGAAACTTTTCTCCATCTGCGAAGTAACAAGGCAGAGAAACAGTGGTGCCGCATGATGCAGTATGAAGGAACTTAAGCTCCCTTAAAAAGTGAGCTGCATTTAGACGCTGCCAAAGAGTTCTAGACGCAATACAGCTGCCTGGGGCAGGGCAGGCTTCCTGCAGAGGTGATAGCTGACGCCATTTTAGCTGGAGTGCGCGGAAGGCAAATGCAGATGGAAGCATTCGCCGCTCTCGCAGGTGAGGCATGCCTGAACGAATGCACTGCTAAAACTGGGAAAGACGAAGCGGCTACAAGTGCTGAAGGTGCAAAACCTGCTATTTTGCGTTGTGATTTTCTACTGAACCTGCTATACTAAATTCACTCAATTCACTTTCATCTTTTCGCAAGAGGATTGCGTTTTGTGATTGTGCATCCAACTTTTAACCCTACTTAGGGGTATAGCCAAGTCGGTAAGGCAACGGATTTTGATTCCGTCATGCGTAGGTTCGAGTCCTGCTACCCCTGCCATCTTTTGAAGCCATGCATTTCGTTTTTCTGTACGCAGCAGAATGTTTCACTCTCTTTTCCATAAAAAGCCCATATCAGCCGGTACAGCAGACTGACGCTATTTTTATGTGGCCTTAATTTTCTTTCTGCCAATTCTTCATTTTGGACGGCGATTTCTTTGATTTTGCATAGCTCAGCTGCAACAAGCCCCTACTAACGGAAGCGGTGCATTTGCCTTCTCGTTTTGGCTTTATGTGATCCGGGAAAGCTCTCGTCGCAATGGCAAAAGCCAAAAACTTGAGAAATCTATTGTATTGCTAAAAGTTTTGCTTATTTCCGAAATGACTATCAAGTGCGGAAACTGGGCATTATTGACAGCGATTCTGCATCAAGAAAGCTCCATCTCTCCGCAAATTTTCAGTAGATCAAGACATCCCTTTCCAATTCCATAACCGACTCATTTGGACAAAGCCCTGAAGACTATTCCACGCTTCTGAATCATATATTTGGATGATGCAGGAGGAAGCGCAGTGAAGCGGATCGTACAGGACCACATTCGTGCAAGCAAAAAGATGTATCTGTTTCTGTCACTGCTATTTGCGGCTGGCGCGTTTATTGGCACGCTTGTCATACGCTATTTAAGCAAAGACATCCACTCACTGATGATAAAAGATTTAGCCGCATTCTTTTCCGAATCTTTGCAGATGGAAAAGGAATTTAGCCGCACTGCATATTTCAAAATGAACGCGCTGCTGGAGCTGAAAATCTACTTTGTGATGTGGCTTTGCGGTTTGACGGTGCTTGGCTTCGCTGCAGCCCCTTTCTTTGCCCTATGGAAAGGCTTTGTGTTAGGCTTCGCCAACTCCTTCCTTATCATGCACTATCGTATCAGCGGTTTTTTCTATGATCTTTTGACGATCTTGCCGCAAAATTTGATAAAGGTTCCCGCCCTCTTTTTTGCCTGCGCCACCATTCTTTCCTATGCCATCAAGCTTTCTGAGAAACGGAGCTCTGCAAAGTCCGTTTCCTCTGGACAACTGTTTCTTCTCTACTCCTTTTCCATGGTCTGCGCTTTCGCATTCTCTATGCTCGGAGTGCTGTTTGAGAGTTTTGTCACTCCATCCCTCATCTTTGTCTTTTCCCCTGAAATGCTGTGAGCGGCCAGACAAACATAGTCTAACTGAGATATAATGAAGGGAAAACGGGAGTGCTCAATATGGGGGGAAAAGCTGCGCTTATAGTGATAGACAGTGTGGGCATTGGCGAGCTGCCGGACTCGCCAGCATATGGTGATGAAGGCTCAGACACATTGGGGCATATCTATTCCCTTACTCCAGATTTTCGGCTTGCAAACCTTGAATCTCTCGGGCTTTGCCATATCCAGGGGACAAGCTTGCCCCAAAACAGGAAGCCCCCAATAGGCGCGTACGGCAAAATGAAGGAATGCTCAGAAGGAAAAGACTCTACAACAGGACATTGGGAAATAGCAGGCCTTATCGTGAATGAAGCCTTTGCCACTTTTCCAGTGGGCTTTCCAGATGAGTTGATACGGGAATTCACAGACAAAACCGGTTTTGGAGTGCTCTGCAACCGTCCATACAGCGGCACAGAGGTCATCAAAGCATATGGCGCTGAGCATATGCAGACAAGAAAGCTGATTGTCTATACATCAGCAGACAGCGTATTTCAGATTGCGGCCCATGAAAAGATCGTTCCTCTCAAAGAGCTTTATCGAGTATGCGAAATAACTCGAAGAATGCTGGACAAATATAGAGTTGCCCGCGTCATTGCGCGACCTTTTTTGGGCGGCAGCCCAAAGGATTTTACTCGCACTCCCAATCGAAGGGACTTCTCCATGCTGCCATCAAAACCAACGCTCTTGGACGTTTTATCTCAATCGGGCATGCCTGTTGTCGCAATCGGAAAAATATCTGACTTATTTGCCGGAAAGGGAATCACAAATGCAGTACACACTGAGACGAATGCGCAAGGTATTCAGGAAACGCTCAAAGCCATAAAAGAGTTGGACAATGGCTTGATATTCACAAACCTTGTTGATTTTGATCAGCTATACGGGCACAGAAACAATGTGGCAGGCTACGCTGCCGCTCTTAAAGAATTCGACGAAAGCTTGCCTCGCTATATCGAGGCAATGGGAGAGAGCGACCTTTTGGTTATTACAGCGGATCATGGAAACGACCCTTCAACGCCGTCCACCGACCATTCCAGGGAATATGTGCCTATTCTTGCCTATCAAAAGGGAATGAGGCCTGTCGATCTTGGCATTCGATCCAGCTTCTCCGACGTTGCTGCAACGCTTGCAGATTTCTTCAGTATGCCCCCCGTTTGGAAAGGCACGAGTTTTTTCCCCGATATTTCCTATACGTGACTATTTTTACCAATGCCTTCGTATAATTACTCGGAGGTTTTATTATGAAAAAGTCACTCAGCGCCCTGTCTGGCGCTTTAATTCTCTCCATCGCCCTTTATGCCCCAGCTCCTGCCTTTGCAGCGGCGGCAGCCATCAGCATTGATAACTTGAGTGCTGTGGGCGCAATTCTCATAGATGCCAAGAGCGGTGAGGTTTTGTTTGAGAAAAATTCCCATGAGAAGCGCGAGCCTGCCAGCGTCACAAAAGTTATGACAATGCTGCTTGTCATGGAGGCCATTGATCGCGGCGAGCTGGATTTTCAGGATCCAATTACTGTCTCGGAGGAAGCGGCAAAAACAGGAGGAACGCAGCTATACCTGGAGACAGGGGAAGTGCGCACTGTTGAGGAGTTGCTCTATGGAGTAGCTGTCGAAAGCGCAAACGATGCCGCCAATGCCCTTGCTGCACATTTAGGCGGAACAGTCAGCGAGTTCATTGACATGATGAACAGCCGTGCGTCAGAGCTGGGTATGTCAGACACACACTTCAACTCTGCATGCGGCTTGCATGCTGAGGGGCACTACACTTCAGCGAATGACATCGCTGTCATGTCGCGCGAACTCTTAAAGCATCCCAAAATTTTGGAATTCACCGATACATGGATGAAAGACGTTTATGTTGGAAAAGGAAACAGCGTTAAGCGGACTCTTGCCAACACAAATAAGCTGATAAGCCGTCTGGATTATATTGACGGCTTAAAAACAGGCTATACTTCGGAAGCAGGGCACTGCATTTCCGCGACCGGGGAAGTTGATGGGCTGCGCCTCATTTGCGTGCTAATGGGAAGCAAAGATTCTGAAACGCGCTTTAGAGAAGCGACAGCCCTTATGCAATGGGGTTATTCGCAATACAAAGCAAATTATCCAGTTAAGGCTTGGGAGCCAATCGGCACGGCGCATGTCTTTAATGCAAAAAATCAGACGCTCAATGTCACAGTTTCGAAGGATGCATACAAGCTGACAAAAAAGAGCGAAGCCCCTGAATATGAAATTGTGACAGACATAAACAACAAGAAGCTTTCGGCTCCAATCAAAGCGGGAGAGAAGGTTGGAACAGTTTATATTAAGCGCGAAGGGGAGTTAATTGAAACAATGGATGCCATTGCAGCGGAAGACGCTGCAAAATGCTCTTATTTTGAGTATTTTGCGCGCGCCCTCCCAGAATTCTATTGATGGCTAAACCGCTTCAATGAGGATTTTATGGTCAAGGAGCTTTATTTCTTTGAGCCTGCCGTGAACAGTCTTTTGTTCGCCAAGAATATCCTCTAAAAACACCTGCCCGTCTTTTTGAGGGACGGCATATATCACGTTCTCCATGATGGGCAATGTGCCTTCACTGGAAACTAGGTATGCAGTAGACTCGCACATTTATTTCACCTCTTTCTACGCCGATTATAGCATACATGCTGATATTTCCAACACAAAGCAAGAACTAGTATAATAGTGGTGTGAGAACCCTAAACACTGACAAGGATGGGATGAATAGAATGCAAAGCTGGCTTGACGAAGAAACGCAAGATGTTATTGCAAGGCTGGTCAAAATTAACGAGTGCGACAGCCAAGAAGCGCCTCTTTGCGGATTTAGCATGAAGGAGCGCGTTAGTACGCTAATTAACCACCTGCAGTGCGCACTTTTTCCTGCTGTTTTTGACTCATCCGGCACGGATGAAAAGTATCTCGGATCTATTATCCAAAGCCATGTCAGCTCAGCTGCTGCTTTACTTGACGCTCTATTGGAGCATGTGCTTGCTACACTGTGCATTGATGGAGAAGGAGAGAAAGACTGCAGTTTGAGAAGCGCTGCAATTGCCAAATCTTTTATAGGCGAACTGCCAAAAATTCGGGCAGCACTCGCCACTGACATTCAGGCAGCTTTTGACGGAGATCCTGCAGCGAAATCAAAAGAGGAGATCGTGCTCAGCTATCCGTGTTTTGAAGCTATTATGATCTACCGCCTTGCACATGAATTTTGGGTTCGAGATGTGCCTATCATCCCACGCATGATGACAGAGCTTGCTCACAGCCACACAGGCATTGACATTCATCCTGGCGCAGGCATAGGCAACAGTTTCTTTATTGACCACGGCACAGGCGTCGTTATTGGGGAGACAACTCATATTGGCAGCAATGTTAAGCTTTATCAAGGCGTAACCTTAGGAGCAAAGTCTTTCTTGACAGACGAGAAGGGCACAATCCTTGCAATAAAGCGCCATCCGAACATTGAGGACAATGTTGTCATTTATGCGCATGCAACCATTTTGGGTGGAGACACGACAGTTGGCCATGACTCAATTATTGGAGGAAATGTGTGGCTAACGTCATCTGTGTCGCCATATTCATATGTATACAACATGACTCCACATCCTGAAATCAAAGGGAACGAAAAGCCATGACTCGCTTCCATTCCAAGGCGCATTGGGTCAGACAAAGCGCATCTGTCTCTTTATAGCTAAGCGAATTTTAGACGTGTGTATCCGTCATGTAAAAAACAGCCCTCAATATCCGCCTGCGTGACTGGCCCAAGCGCTGAGCCTGCCGCGTCTGCCAAAGCTTCCTGGGCCCTTGGCTTCTCTTCTTTGAGTATTCCCTTAAGTTTTGCCCACATCATCTGTGTCGGGTTCAAGTCTGGCGAATATGGTGGAAGGCACAGTATATGGATTCCTGCCTTGAGGAAGGCCGCGCACGCCCTCGCCGCTTTGCGGGCCGACAAACTGTCCATTGCCAGCACGCTCCCCCTTGGCAGCGAGGGTATCAGAAATTTCTCGGCATAGCCTGAAAAAATAGCCCCGTTAAGCGATCCCTCAAACATAAACGGGGCGAGGGGGCCCTCAAGGGAAACCGCTGAGATGAGCGCCGCTGCGTGCCTGCGCGCGTCTGGCACATGCTCTTTTACCTTGCCTTTTCCCCATCCGTACGGCTTTGCCATGCATGTGTTTATTCCTGTTTCGTCCAAAAACGCAATCTTGGAAGCCGGAATAAATTTTTGAATTTTTATGTATTCAGCCCTTTTTTCGGCATTGGCGGGCGACTGCCGCTCCGCTGCGGCCAGCGTTTTTTTAAGAGTCTACCCAAGGGTCCTTTTTTTCTCATTTACAGCCGATAATAAAAAATGGAATATGGAGATTCTTAAGTCAATGGAAGAGCTTGTTTCAATACACCAAGAAACTATACGCCTATTGCATGTTGGATTTCCTGAAAACTGGTGTTCTCTGATGCTTAAGGAGGACAACTGTTCTGTCACTGGTTTAGCATAGATGAAAAAATATGTGCTGCGCGGCTCTGTTCGCGTTAACTGCAATGAGGGAGGAACACATAGCTGTCTTAATGCAAGAATGGAGTCTTGCTGCCCTAAACCTTAGGTTTGCGGCTTCCGATTCCTCATGTCAAGGAACATTTCTCAATGGCTAGCGTAATTTGCGACGGGATTTCACCCCTTGCTATCGCGTCGCCTCAAAAGCTTCCAAATCCTCTGCGAAAAGTCATAGGTATAGTCCCTTTTTCGGATGCATGCCTTAAAGAGATTTGCCATCCAGCCTGGAATCAATAACATTTCCTTTCCCGATCACTCAAATCTGCTATTCGGTCTGCCAATCAGCAAGATCCTGCAGCATTTCGGCAAAGCTTCTGTATTTCTTCGACGGGATCTCCCTATTGGCAATTGCCTCTGCTTCCATTAGAGCCTCAAGCGATTTTTCGGAAAGATCGTCTTTCTTATGCGCGCTCTCTCGGTAGAGTCTCAAGCAGTGGTGTAAATTTCGACAAAAGGCAGGACTAAAAAGGGAGCCATCCTTATCCTTGGGTTAACCAAAACAAATTCAAGGAGGCAAAAGATGGCACCCAAGGACAGAAAGTGCCTTTCGGAGGAGTTAGGCAAGCTGTTGAGCGAGGCCGGGACAGTGGATTTTATGCGCGCTGCGCTTGAGGGCGCGCCAAACATGCTCATGCAGCTGGAAGCTGAGGCCAGCGCCGGCGCCGCCCGTTGCGGGCGCAGCGAGTCGCGGACGGCGAGCCTCAACGGCGCAAGAAGGCGCCAGCTGGACACTGCCGCGGGCAGCGTCCAGCTGGCCATCCCCAAGCTGCGCGAGGGAAGCTGCTATCCCTCGTTTCTGGAGCCCAGGAGAAATGTTGGCAAGGCTCTGCTCTCTGTTATACAGTAGGACTGCATAAACAGCGTGAGCACGCGGAAAGTGGAGAAGCTCGTGGAGAGCCTCGGAATAGAGTTCGGCAAGAGCAAAGCCTCCCGCCTTTGCGCTGAGCTGTCAAAGACAGTGGAAGAGTTCAGGGAAAGGCCTCTCGGGGAGTTTCCCTATGCCTGCTTGGACGCCACATTCCCCAAGGCGCGCGAGGGCGGGCATGCCCGCTCCATGACCCTGGCTGTCGCTATAGGCGTTGATCCAGGCGGCACGCGCCATATCCTGGGCATGAAGCTAGGGGCGGCTGAGACGGGGGAGCTGTGGAAGCAGCTTTTGAGGGGGCTGTGCAGCCGGGGCCTGCGCGGGGTGAGGCTTGCAGCCTCGGACGCGCAAAGGGGCTGCCGCAAAATGAAAATATTCTATTGCGGCAGCCCCCTTTTGCATAGTTAATGGAAATTTAGTTATATTTACTATTTTATCTGCGTCATAGGCGCAAGAAATAGCGCCTATGACGCGCCAAGGCGCTATGCGGGCAATCATATTGCAAATACAGCGATTGGCACAGTCAGACAGTCTTTTGGTGAAGCTTCTTTCCGAGCCTGTTGTTTTGGACTTTCGAGTGAAACTTTCTAACATTGAAAGCG
>JAITGT010000021.1 GCA_031280495.1 Eubacteriaceae bacterium | reverse complement strand
TGGGCTTGTCAATTATTACTTTAAGAAGAATGACATCCTCTCGCAGGTCTATTCCCAATTGCTAGACAGCATACGCAAAGCCATTTCCGATCAAGTGGATGACCGGATTGAAAATCCATTGCAAAAGCATATCATTTTTACGCGGATTTTTTACACAATTATGTTAAACAACAGCCGAAACCGCGAATTGTATAAAGAAATTTTCATTAACCAGCTGGTAAAGGCGGATGCGGACGATCTTGTCGGAGGTGAGTTTATGGATATCATTAACACCTTCAATATCGACATAACCGAGTCCATCTTTCGCCGGCTGATGATTGCGGAATATGGCGCGCGCAGAGAATTGCTGCTGGATCGGTATGATGTGTTGGATCCGGAAAAGTCAAAAGACTTTTTGAACTTTCTTGCGACAATTTCCATTCGACTGGCAGGCGTGGACATTCGCGTTATTATGAACAATGTGCGAAAGTCAGAAGAAATATTAAAATATATAGACTTTTCTGAAATCAAGTTCTTGGTTTGAATGTAGAAAAAGCGTGCTATAGCGCTTTTTTTTATTTACCATGGTATTATTATATTGTAACATATATTTTCATTTCTTACTGTTATTATCGGCTAAAACGGGACAGGTAGCAGCTATGCGCAGGCACATCAGTGACAGAATCATGCTAGCATTCTTACTTAACATAACAGCGCTCTCAGCGATTATTTTTGCTTCAGGCGTTCAAAATGACTTGAAAGGAATCTCTTTTTACTTTGCCGCTGCGTTGCTGTGCGCCACAGTCATCAGCTTCGCTTACGTGCTTAATGAATCAAAGGATACCCAGTTGGACAGGCTAAAAGTGCGGACTGTGCCAATTGCCATGCCCATAAACCTGAACAAAACTAATACAGTGCGCGTGGATTCTGAAGAAGTGCTTGTGCGGCTGGCCAAAAAGCGCAGCCGAGAAGTCCTTGTCTACCGGTTTTCCCCAGTGCTCGTGTTTTACTATGTCATGGGTGAAGGCGTCACATACCTGTACGTAGACAATATGCAGGCAAAGCGCAACATTTCCCAGGGTGAGGCAGGCTCTGGGGGGGCAGAGCAGCAGTCAGCGCAGTAGGCTGCGCATCTTCAGCTCGTGGCAAAATAGAAAGCTCGACAAATAAAAAGGGGGCCTGCCCCGATTTGCAGTGTCCCCCTTCTGTTCTCTAGGCTAGCACTTGCCCTTGCTGCTTGACGAGCTTGCCTTGTATCCAGAGCCCTTCTTCGAGCTTGAGCTGGAAGACGAACTCGAACTCGAAGAGGATGAACTGGAACTAGAGCTGGAGCTAGCAGAAGGTGATGAGGACGACTGCGGAGAAGAAGACGGGTAGGACGGCTTCGGAGACTTATCGCTTTTCTTTGGCATGGAATGCACCTCTCATTTCGTTTTTTACGGGCTTAGTATTGCCTTTATTGGCGAAAATATATATGCGGTTTCGCTTTATCGATCCTAGCGCTTTGCCAATTATGCACTGTCGCTGCCATTAAGCAGCTAAATGTCCAGGCATGCCTTCAAGGCCAGCTGCCAATGAAAAGCTCCGCGCTCTTCCCTGAAAGTAGTGAAAAAGTTGAAACTACAGTCAGTTAGGCAGTTGAAAGTCCTGCTGCCAGTATTTTAACGCCAAGCCAAAATAGGCAGCTGGCCTCATTTCTGCCAAATTCGAGCCATATAGCAGCTGCCCAGCCTTGCGCTGCAGGGGAAGGCCCCATATTTTGGTTTCTTCCTTCTTTCTGGACGCGGGCAAATTGTGTTTTGCGCCATCTTATGATAAGATAATTGCATTCTGCCCAGTTAGGGCAAGCAGTTTGCTGTCATGCTGTTCATGAAAGGAGGGTGAGGCGCCCCCTTCCCGGCCAAATTGGCGCGGGGCATTGGCGCCATGCTATGAATCAGGATTTTTTCCTTAAGAAAAGGATGGAGCTGTCCAAGAGGCTTCCAGAGAATTCCTTGGCTCTCGTCTATAGCGGCCATACGGCAATAGCTTCAAATGATACAGAGTTCCCTTTTGAGGCAAACCGCAACTTTTACTATTTTACAGGCCTGTCCCAGCCTGGCATGTTCCTTGTTGTCTACAATTTCAAGACAGCAGGGCCTGAGGCTCTGTTCATACCTCGCGCAAATCCGAACCAGGAAAAATGGACAGGAAAGATGATCTCGCAAAAAGAGTGCTCACTTGCGAGCGGAATCACCGACATCCGTTACGTGGACGAATTTGATTCTGCCCTTAAGACGCTCGTTGCAAGGGGAATCGAGTCGATCTATCTGTACTTTGAGCCATTAGAGCCGTATCAGGGCATCCCGGCGGAAAACCAGATCGCCGCCGCAGTTTCAGAGCGTTTCCCAGGCTTGGCTTTATGCAGCCTAGCCAAAATCACCAATCCCCTTCGGGCTGTAAAGTCGCCGGAAGAAGTTGAAGTGATGAGAATTGCTTCACGCATCACAAAACAGGCGTTTGAGGAAAGCGTGAAACACATTCGCCCTGGCATACGCGAATATGAAGTGCAGGCAGCATTTGAATATGTCGTAAAACGACATGGCGGGAGAATTGCGTTTAATTCCATTGTTGCAGCAGGAGAGAACGCTACTTCGCTTCATTACACAGCCAACCAGTCGCGCATTGAGGCTAGCGACCTTATACTCATGGACTGCGGCGCGTCCTATGAATGGTATAACTCTGACGTCACCCGCACTTTTCCCGCAAATGGGACTTTTACTGAAAAGCAGCTGGAGATATATAACATTGTCCTTGAGGCGAACCAAACAATCATAAAGGCGGTAAAGCCTGGGGTTACCCTGTCACAGCTCAATGCCCAGCTGATTGCCTTTTACAAAAGAGAGCTGCAGGCAAAGGGCCTCATATCCTCGGAAGAAGAAGTGTCTGAGTACTATTACCATGGGGTTTCACATTCCCTGGGGCTGGATGTGCACGATGTTTTCGACCGAGACGCGAAGCTGGAGCAAGGCATGGTGGTCACAGTGGAGCCAGGCCTGTATTTCGAGAAGTACAAGATCGGCGTGCGCATTGAGGATGATGTTTTGGTCACAGCCAACGGCTGCACTGTGCTGACTGCAGATATTGTGAAAAACCCAGCAGAAATTGAAGAGCTAATGAATGTATGGGAAGTAAAGTAGGAGAATAATGGATTTCAAAGATCTTGAGAAAGAGCTCTCATACGAGAAGGCGTCTGCATGGAAAGGCAAAGAAGGGGAGATTGCCGCATATGCCGAGCTTTACAAAGCTTTTGCCAACAACAAGACAGAACGGGAATGCGTAAGCTACGCAAAAGCCCTTGCTGAAAAAGCGGGCTATGCCGATTTAGAGAGTTTACAGGGAGACATCAAAAAAGGGGACAAAATCTTTTCTGTCTATCGAGGCAAATGCGCAGTCTTTGTCAAAATTGGTTCAGAGCCTTTCCTGAAAGGCTTCAATATTACCGCTTCACATGTGGACGCGCCCAGAATTGATCTTAAGCCGCTTCCTTTGTATGAAGACGGCAACCTTGCCCTGTTCAAGACGCATTACTATGGAGGCATCAAGAAATATCAATGGGCGGCGATTCCTCTCGCACTGCATGGGGTTGCCTATTCGAAGTCAGGATTAAAGACGGAGATAGCAATTGGCGACAATGAAGGGGATCCAGTCTTCTTTATAACCGATTTGCTTGTTCACCTTGCCCAAGACCAGATGCAAAAGAAAGCGGGCAGCGTAATTAGCGGCGAGCAGCTAAATGTGATTGCCGGAAGCGTTCCTTTGGACTTCGATTCTTTGAAAACCGTGAAGCTGAACATATTGAAGCATCTCCATGAGCAATACGGGCTTACGGAAGAGAGCTTCCTCACAGCCGAGTTTGAGATAGTGCCTGCTGGAAAAGCAATGGACGTTGGGTTTGACAAGGGCGCTATTGCCGCCTACGGGCACGATGACCGCTCTGATTCTTTTGCAGCGCTTTCTGCGCTGCTAGATTCTGGAGAGGTGGAGAGGACTTCTATTGTCGTGCTTTGCGACAAAGAGGAAATTGGGAGTGTTGGCTCCACTGGCATGGAAAGCAGATTTTTTGAGAATATTATGGCTGAAGTTTTGGAGCATTCGGCGGAGGGATATTCAGATCTTCTTTTAAGGAGGGCCCTTGCCAGATCCCGCGTTCTTTCCATGGATGTTTGCAGCGCTTATGACCCAACATTTTCTGAGGCGTTTGAAAAATCTAACACTGCCATGTTTGGATGTGGCGCAAGCTTAATCAAGTATACAGGCTCGCGCGGAAAATCCGGATCCAATGACGCTGACGCAGAGTATTTTCAATGGATTGCAAAGCTTTTCGATGACAATGGCGTGCCATACCAGACTGGAGAGCTCGGAAAAGTTGATCAGGGCGGGGGCGGGACAGTCGCCTATATGCTTGCCGCCTATGGTGCGGAGACAATTGACTACGGCATTCCCGTACTTTCAATGCATGCGCCGTGGGAGCTTATCAGCAAGGCAGACCTTTATTCATGCTATGAGGGTGCCAAGGCGTTTTTTCAGTCAAAATGAGCGCCAGCAAAAAACAGGCGAAAGCATTAGCCGCTTTCGCCTGTTTTTGTTTCTGCCTTCTTTAGAGATCTGTGCCAGAATCCACAACAGGTTTCTCTGAAATAACTGGGTTGCGCTCTGCGAACTGCGGAGACAGCGCCTGTAGCGGATCGTCCGCAGAAGCCGGGAAAGATTTGCGAATAAACAGGAAAATAAATACAGACACAACTGCCGTGAAAATATTGGCAAATGGTCCAGCCCAGATATAGCCATCAACCCCCCATAATGAGCTAAAAATGTACAGTGCAGGGATAAAGAAAATTCCCTGGCGCCCGAGAGAAACAACAAGGGCAGCCACTGACTTTCCTAGTGCTTGGTAGGCTGTCATGAGTGTCATCTGTATAGCCATAAATGGCATGGAAAAGCACATGACGCGGACTATCTTGGCTCCAAGAGTGATAATGTCCTCAATATTTATAAAAACGCGAATCCAGAAGCCAGCTGCGAACCACAGCACCAAAGCAAACACAATATTCATCAATGTGCCCGAAAAAATCGTAAAGCGAATCGTTTCGTTTAGGCGGCGGTACTTCTTCGCGCCATAGCTGAAGCCCATAAGGGGCTGGCTTCCCTGCGTGAGCCCCATCGTGAACATCATGGCAATGGTGGTAACGCGCATAACAATGTTATTGGCAGCGATTAGGTTGCTGCCAAAGGAACCAGCCACGCGGTTGGACAAAATTTGCGCAAAACTCATCAGGAACATGCCCAATGACGCTGGAACGCCAATTTTAAGAATATCGGAAAAATACTCCCAGTGAAGCTTAACCATTTTGGGGGAGACGGAAAGAACGCTCTTGCTGTTTTTGCCAACAAAGTAGGAGAGGTTCATGGCAAACCCGCATATATTGCCGATGGTAGTTGCGACAGCCGCTCCCATGATGCCCCATCCGAACAGAAAGATGAAGATCGGATCAAGAATAATATTAATGACAGATCCGGTTATCATGCCTCTCATGGAGATATTCGATGCGCCTTCCGAACGCAGGATTCCATTGAGCGCCATTTGCATGGCAATAAACGGTGCGCCGATCATCAGCATCAACAGATAGTCTTTTGCGTAACCGACAGTGTCTTGGTCTGCTCCAGCCATGAGAACAATTTCGCGCGTGAAAAGGCATGAGATGACGGCAATAACGCATGAAATGCTCAACGCGCTCCAAAACGAAGTTGCTGAAACATGCTTCGCATCTTCTTTGCGGCCAGCGCCCAAATAACGCGAAATGAGCGACGCGCCGCCGATTGAGAACATGTTTCCGAAAGACTGCAGCACCATTGTGACAGGCATGCATAGTCCGATGGCTGCAACCATGAAGGAGTTGCTCAGTTTGCCAATGAAAAATGTGTCGGTGAGATTATATACAAATTGAATAATGTTTGCAATGATTGTTGGCACAGCAAGCGTGACGACTGCCTTGCTGACTGGCATTGATTCCAAAATAAAAAGTCGGTCCGTCTTCTTCTTTGCTTTTTGTGTTTCCAAATTATAGCACCTCAATTCTGCAATCCCGTGGCCTGGACTGCCTAAAATAAACCAGTGGAACAATTCGCAACTCCAGCCGCGCCTGCCCAGCCACTAGGCAGGTATCCGAGCTTGCCGACAGCGGACACTTACATCTCGTCAAACCCTTCGGCGCCTACAGCTTCCCCAAACATCTCTAAGTTCTCTCTTGGCATATTGCAGCGTGAGTATGACTTCACAACCCATTCGTAGGCATCTTTGTCCATGCCTTCGCCCAGCTTTTCGTGCAGCCTGGAAATAATCCGATCGAGGCAAGCGTTCATGCACTCTTTTTCTTCCACCGTCAGCCCGCTAAATATCTCTGCCGCTCCGTTGTGCTGCTGCTCGTGCAAACGGCCCTTTTGGCTCAGGCTTACATTCTGCATGCGTTTGTCGGATTTTGACGGCGATCTCTCAATGAGCCCTTTTCTCTCCAGCTTGACAAGGAGCTCATTGAGAGACTGCTGTCGTATTCCCAATTTTTCGGCAAGGGCAGCTTGGCTTGTGTTGGTGCACTCTTTTAGTATGGCAAGAACCCTGCCCTGGCCTTTGCTTGCATCTGCAAGGGGCCCTCGGGCACCTGTGTTGTGGCGATGAGCCAGCAGCCAATTGACGCGAAAGAGTTTCTCAAGCATGTCTGTGTCTTGATGCTGCAACAGCCTTACCTCCTTAGTCGCAAAGTTTATTATAAAGGCGCCTTAGCTATTGTCAAGGCTTTTTTATAAGGTACCTTAATATTTATTTTGTTTATATTCAAATTTTCATTCAAAACATAGGCTCCCCTAGTTCGAAAAGCGAGCGCATGCAGTTATCAAACACTTCCGCTTCCCACAGCGCTTCCTTGCTTCTGGTTGCATGCGCCAATGTGTTGGAACTATAATGGAGAAAAGCCGGCTGCCCAGATCCCTTGGGCTCTGCCGCAATGGGAGGCGAATTGAAAACACTACTTATTGGCTGTGAAGTCGTCAAGGCGGAAGTCGAAGCCGCTATAGCTGAAACGGGCGCAGACGTAGACACTCTCTATGTGGACCAAGGGCTTCATTCAGTGGGCAGCGCAAAGATGCCGCAGGAGCTGCAAAAGGTGATTGACAGCGTGGATCAGTCTGCCTACAGCGCCATTTTGCTTTTCTATGGGCTATGCAACAATGGCATTGTTGGCCTAAAGGCAAGCATACCCATGGTCATCCCTCGGGGGCATGACTGCATTACCTTCTTCATGGGCTCAAAGGAGCGTTACCGTGAATACTTCGACTCGCATCCCGGCGTCTCCTTTTGGGGATCGGGTTGGAACGAAGATCTTTTTCGCGAGCAAGACTTCGAATTCATTGACATGCGGGCAAAATTTGCCGAAGATTTTGGAGAGGACAACGCAGACTATCTTATGGAAGTCTTGGGCAACCCGATGAAGAATTACCGAAGCATGGTCTTTGTCAATACTGGGACAGGGGACGTGGAGCGCTACCGTAGCTCTGCAAAAAGGATCTGCAGGGAAAACAGCTGGGAGTATGACGAATACATCGGCGATCGCCGCATTTTCCTCAATGCCCTCGCTGGTGATTGGCATGAGAATGATTTTCTTGTGCTTCAGCCGAGTGAAACCGTATTGCCAAGCTTTGACGAGTTCATCATTAAAGCGTCAAGCGCGCAGCCGCTGCCATAGCCGATGGAAAGAGGATTGGGCTTTGCCGTATCGCGCTATCGCGATCTTTCGATTGTTGAAACAAAGAGCGGGCGCATGATCATCGCCTGCGACAGCATTGGCTCAGTAGGGGAAAAAGAGGCAGACTCGCTCTTTGCGCCTTATGAAGCAGTCGGATCTGCCGCTGTGCGCGTGCCTTTGATGGAGGTTATTGCGACAGGGGCCAGTGTCATTGCCGTAGTGAATGTAGCCTGCTGCGAGATGGAGCCTTCAGCAAGGCGAATCATTTCAGGCATAGCGTCTGAAATGCAGGCTGCAGGAGTGGACTTAAAGGCCCTAAACGGCTCAACAGAAGAAAACTTCCAAACGAAGATGACTGCAGTGGGCGTCACAGTTATTGGAATGGAGGGGAAAGTGGGGCTAAAGACAAGAAATGTTTCGCCTGGCTGCAAAGCATACCTACTTGGCTTGCCCCTTGTGGGAAGGGAAGTGCTCGAAATGGCGCATGATATGGCTTCATACAGCAATCTCAAGAAGATTGTCCTGCAAGCAGGCGTTCGCGAAATTGTGCCAGTCGGATCAAAGGGCATAGCCTATGAAGCTTGCGCCTTAGCCACCCTGAATGGGCTTACCTTTGCCACGAAATCCAGCAGCGTGGATATGGGGAAGTCAGCTGGCCCAGCCAGCTGCCTTATCGTGGCAGCGGAACCAACATGGGTTCCACTTGCCTCCATGATCGAGATCGGCGCTTTTGCTTAGCGCCGATCGGCTGTCTGGCGGCTTCCCTTTCCGAAAATCGTGCTGTAGAGCCGAAACCCGCCGCTTAGGCTGTAAGCGTCATACCCGTTTTGCGCCAAGATGCGGCAAGCAAGGTAGCTTCGCTGCCCAATTTGGCAGTTTACATAAACTGGTTTTGATTTTGGTATTTCGCCAATTCTCGCACGGAGCATATCGAGCGGAATATTGGCAAACCCTTCAATGTGGCCGCTTGCATACTCTTGCGGCATGCGCACATCGACGAAGGTCGCACTGCCGTCCCTTGGCAGCTGGGCGGCGTCGTGCCAGTGAAAAGTCTTGACTTTGCCGGTAATCTGGTTCTCAATAGCGAATCCGATCATATTAACTGGATCTTTGGCATTTCCGTAAGGAGGCGCATAGCACAGCTCAAGCTCTGCTAATTCTGATGCGCACATTTTGGATCGGATGGCTGTAGCCAGTACGTCCATTCGCTTGTCCACTCCGTTGCCCCCTACGATTTGGGCGCCAAAGAGCTTTCCTGTCGATTTCTCAAAGACGGCTTTGATGGACATGGGCTGCGCGCCTGGATAGTAGCTTGCGTGCTGCGCAAGCCATAGATAGGCCTTGTCAAAACTCAAGCCAAGCTTTGTCGCAGTTTTTTCGCTTATCCCTGTCATGGCGACAGTCGCGTCAAATGCTTTGAGAACCATGGTGCCTTGCGCCCCCCTGTATGTGGAAAGAATTCCAGCCATATTGTCCGCAGCGATGCGTGCCTGTTTGTTAGCCGCCCCTGCAAGGGCGTTTAGGCTTTTTTCCTCTGTGACAAAATTGGCAACGCTTGCTGCGTCACCAACTGCGTAGATGCACTCGTCGGATGTCCTCATATTCGGGCTGACTGCGATTCCCCCGTTTTCGTCCAGTTCCAGCCCTGCGTCTTTTGCAAGCGCCGAATTAGGGCGAACTCCTGTGGCGAGGACAACCATTTCTGCACTTGCATGCCCCTCTTCAAGCGAAATTTTAAAAGATCCCCCTTCCATCTGTATTTTTCGCACGCCGTTTGAGAGAGAAATTTTTACGCCTCTTTGCATAATTCTGTTGGCTGCTTCCAGTGCCATTTCAAAGTCAAGCGAGGGAAGTATTTGGCTTCCCTGCTCGATGATGAGCACAGAAAGCCCGAGCCGTCTCAAGTTCTCCGCCATTTCTATCCCTATGGCCCCGCCGCCAATGATGGCGGCAGACTTTGGCTTTCGCTTTGACATATACAACTTGACGCGATCAGCATCAGCAATGCAGGAGACCGAGAAGACCCCATTTAGGCTTGCTCCCTCAAATTGCGGCCGGATGGGGGATGCGCCCGGGGAAAGCAGAAGCATGTCATATGGCTCTTTATATGTTTTGCCGCTTTTGCAATTTTCCACGATTACGGTCTTTGCGCTCCTATCGATTGACTTTGCTTCGCTAGAGATGCGCACATCAACGTTGTAGCGCCTCCGAAAGCTCTCCGGAGTCTGGAGAAGGAGGCTGCTTCGATGTGGAATCTCTTCTCCAATATAGTAAGGCAGGCCGCAATTTGCGATAGAAATTTCCTCCCCCTTTTCAAGAAGGGTTATCTCCATTTTTTCGTCAAGCCTACGAAGCCGCGCTGCGGCTGTGGCGCCGCCGGCTACACCGCCAATAATTAAGGCTTTTTTCATCATTGCCCATTCCTCCAAACGTTTGCCATTACGCCAATAGTAACAGCTGCAAGTGAAAAAAACGCCATTATTTATGGATATTTCATAGGGTGACAGGCAATGAGGCGTGTCTAGGCATCATATTCTTGGAAGAATGGGAATAAATTTTACCATAGGCAAACAGTGAAGCTAGGGAGGCGCGAAATGGCAGAAGGAGTGGATTGCGGAGAGGCATTGGGCTCAAGCGAGCAAGGGATTGGCGGCATTATGCTAAGGAGCCTTCTTTCCGCGCTATTTTGCAGGCACAAAATTCGGCTCTTTGACGCGCGCAACCATGCGCTTGTAAACCAGAGCTGCGAACAGTATCTGAACGAGTCAGTACTTGGCATAGGCATCAGCGAGCATCGAGAGCTGTTCATTGTGCTGGATGTCAGCGGGGAGCTTGTGTACGAAAGAAACGACATGCTGCCGTAATTATGGCAGCATTCGTTCTGCAAAAGCTTTGGGGCAAACGCTAGCGTCTCGTCAAGTGGCGTAAATTCTTTTCCCTTGGATTATGCCGTACCTGGCTCCCTAGGAAGGCGCAGGCCTGCGCCTTCCTAGGGAGCTTTGGGTTTTCCTCAGAGAGGCACGGGCAGGAAGGCCCGCTTTCACTCTCTTTGGGCTTTGCCATGCCTGCCAGCGGCATATAGCGCCTCTCGGCCGCCATCCACTCGCCATGCTGGCCTATAAGGGCATGCCCGGCGAGCCTGACGCGCGAGTCCCTGTCCGGAAATATGGGCACAGCTTCCATCCGCCTCTTGAGCTCCCTCTTAAGCCTTTCCTGCACATTTGCCTTGCACAGCTGCGTCCAGTGCCCCTTTGGGAAGCCCGTATTGGCCAGCGCTTCTTCCTCAGCCTCGGCAACTGTCTCCATCGCCTTTACAAATTTTTCTCCAGCTGCGAGGCCACTAGGCGCAGCTGCGCCTTCGCCTCCGCCTTGCTGACCGCCGTGAATACAGTCCGTGCCATCGCCGCCGCAAGCCCCTCTGCGTTTTTGGAACTTCCGCAAGCGCGCTGCGCAGGAAATGGGCTTTGCAGCGCTGCCAGGCGCAGCCCGGCAGCTCGGAGGCCACGATGGCCTTCAGGCCGCTGTGCGCGCCAGAGGCAGCAAGCCTCACTCCGCACGGACCCCGGCTGCACAGGCCCCTCAGAAGCCGATTCCGCAGCTCCCCCGTCTCCGCCGCCCCTAGCTCCATGCCCAGGATATGGCGCGCGCCGCTTGGATCAACGCCTGTAGCGACAGCCAGGGCCATGGAGCGGGCATGCCCGCCCTCGCTCGCTTTGAGGAATGCTGCGTCCAAGTAGGCATAGGGAAACTCCCCAAGAGGCCTTTCCCTAAACTCTTCGACTGTTTTTGACAGCTCGGAGCAAAGCCGGGAGACTTTGCTCTTGCCGATCTCAATGCCGAGGCTCTCCACAAGCTTCTCCACCTTCCGCGTGATTGCGCCGTTGAGGCGAGTCGTCTGCGCCTCTTTGCGCTCAACAGCTTGCGCAACTCCTCTGAAAGGCGCTTTCTGTCCTTGGGCGCCATCCTTTGCCTCCTTGTATTTGTTTTGGTTAACCCAAGGATAAGGATGGCTCCCTTTTTAGTCCAGCCTTTTGTCGAAATTTACGCCACTGCTTGAGACTCTACCGGGCAAACTCGGGAACGCGGAAAGCGCTCCAAAGCAAAGAGGACAGGCAACGTACTCCCGCCGCCTACAGAGGCGGTCGTCTTCTTGGCAATACGGCTAAAACTCGGCATCACATAAGGTATGCCGCTATCGCCTGCCTGCTTTGCGATGCAAGAGAATAATGCCCAAATCAATCACAGCCAAAATGAAGCTGCAAACAGTTGAGGCCGCAACGCGCACAACGCATGGGCAGCAACATGAAAGTGCCATCAGAATTTTTGAGAACATGGCCAGAGCGTGGCATTTGAAACGAATTTCAAGCTGATTGAAGAAATTGCAGCGCATGCCTTCTTTGAAAAACAGGGCGGCACGTACTGCAGGGAGTGCATGCTGCATCCCTTACCTCACACTACCGAGCGGGCCTAAACATAAAGCCGCAATTCGCAGGCAATGAATAGACTGCCTAAAAGCGCCGCAAAGCATATTCAAGCGCCCGCTGATGAGCTCTTAATTGCACGAACACCTTCGCGGGATTGATGCAAGGCCCGCGAACGGATGGAACTGGAACGATCGATAGCGCAGGGCATAACCGAGCAGCTAATGCCGAAAATCAGATGCAGTGGATTAGCAAAGCCCGAAGTATCCGCCCCGCGCAGATGAGACTGCCTACAACGGACGGATTTGCTGCTGAAGCAAACCCACCTTGTCGAAATCTGCACCACTACTTGAGGCTCTACCAAACAATGGCGACGGATTTCTTGCACCGATTCATTTCTTTTTCCAACAACGCGCTTACACTTTGAATTCAAGGGCTACAAAAAAACTCGGATGCGGGAAAATACGTAGGGCAAATGGACTGCGTTATCACATTGCATCTCTTTCCGCTATGCCTAAACAAACAAAAAAACCGCTTGTGCAGCGGGTTTGCATACAATGCCACAGTAGAGACAGTAGGACTCGAACCTACGACCTCTCGCATGTGAAGCGAGCGCTCTAACCAACTGAGCTATGCCTCCGTCTCTTCTGAGATTCTACCACAGTCTACACAGCCGATCAAATGTTTTCGGCAAATCGCACATCAGTCGCTAAGGGAAAGATCCGAGCGGAAATCCTCAAATTCTGGGAGATCATTGAGCGCCGCCACCTTCATCATTTTCAAAAACTCCCGGCTTGTCACAAAGGTGCTAGGCTTGCCTGGCAAGTCGAGCTTTCCATACTCCTCAACTAAGCCTTTGGCAATTAAGAGATCAAGGGACGAGGATGATCGGACGCCTCGAATCTGCTCTATTTCGCTGCGCGTGACTGGCTGACGGTAAGCGACAATGGCCAGCGTTTCCATTGCTGCCTGCGAAAGCGTGTGGGGCGGATCCAATCCGAGCGCTGCTTTGACATATGCAAAGACATGGGGGCTGCTCGCCATTTGCGCCTGGCCTGCTGCGACTGTTATGGACAGGCCGCTTCCATCGCGCGCGTACGAAGCTTGCAAAGAGGTGAGCAAAGATTCAGTGACGGACTAGTCAATATTGAGAGCTATAGAAATCGTGCGAATGGGGATTGGCTCCCCCGCGGCGAAAAGGATTGCCTCTATGGCAGCCAAATAGATGTCTTTGCCCATTACGAAACCCTTTCCTCCAGTAGAATGTCGCCAAAGGCTCCCTCTTGGCCAATCTGCAAAGAATTATCTTTGTACAATTCCAAGATGGCAAGAAAAAGGGCAATCGCTTCGTCTCGCCCTGTAGCGCTGCTGAGAAGTTCAAAAAAGCTTAGTCTCTTTTCTC
>JAITGT010000085.1 GCA_031280495.1 Eubacteriaceae bacterium | reverse complement strand
GGTGCAGGTTTTCGCGAAGCCAAACCAGAAAAAGCCCGCTACATCAGCGTTTACAAACAAAAAATCCGCCGTGAACCACGACGAATTGATTGTATCAACGACTGTTGAGTAATATGGAGCAGGTGAAGGGAATCGAACCCTCGTAACTGGCTTGGGAAGCCAATGCTCTGCCATTGAGCTACACCTGCAATCGCCTTAATATTACCACATCCCTGCCCCTCTTTCAACTGAAAGACGACCTAGAGGCAGAAAAAACTGACTGCGCTGCTAAGAACCCGCCCTTTACTCCAGGTACGCCTTTTCGATGACGACTGGCTCAACAGGATTGTCGTTTCTGCCAGTAGGAGTCTCAGCAATTTTGTCAACCACGTCCATTCCCTCCACGATCTTGCCAAATGCGGCGTAGTTGCCATCCAAATGCGGAGATGTCTGGTGCACTATGAAAAATTGGCAGCTGGCGCTGTCTGGATCCTGCGAGCGCGCCATGGAAACTACCCCTCTTTGATGAGAAAGCGGGTTGTTTACGCCATTTGAGGAAAATTCACCTTTAATTCTGTTTTTTGCCCCTCCAGTTCCGTCTCCGCGGGGATCGCCACCCTGTATCATGAACCCTTTGATGACGCGATGGAATGTCAGGCCGTCGTAAAATCCGCTCCCCACCAGTGATTCGAAATTTTCAGCAGTGATGGGGGCAGCAGATTTGTCTAGCTCAATTTTGATGTCGCCTAACCCCTTGATTTTTACTGTGACCATATAAAACTGTCCTCCGCTTTTCATTATATCCTGTATGATACGCGTAATGAAGGAGAAAAAGTCAGCTTTCATGAATTTGCCCTCCCCTCGCGGCGCCTCTTAAAATAGCGGCGCAGTGTTTCGGGCATACTATATCTGCAGGCGCGCTATGGGAGCGCAGCAAAGATTCAGATCGCGGAAACAACGGCAAGGGCCCTTGGCAGAGCCTCCTTTCCGCTTGTCACGCAATTGCCTTTTAAGAGCATATTATTGCAATAGAACGCGAAGGCAGCCGGCACAATATTATACTGAGCGGAAACGGCGCGTTCCACGGTTTCGCAGCAGTGCACAGCGCCCATTTCTGCTAACAGGGTTGGTTGGAACAGCCCGCCTCGATGCCGCCACCAGTGATCAGAAATCGGATCCCAGGCGCTTTGGGCCCTGCTTTGGCTGCAGCGGCGCGCCTACTCAGCAAAGACTGCTTCGCTTGCGAAGGGCGAATGTTTGAAGCTATGTGGCTTGAGGGGCTGGAGTTCGCTTCTGTGTTCTTTTACGGCATGCTGACAAGCGAATATGCAGTACAGTTAAGAAAGCGGGACCAGCTTGTTGGGAGAGAAGAAGAACGTAATGCCAGAAGCAAAATGGCAAACCAGACACTGCAGGGGAAAGGACGCAGCAAGGCGCCAAAAAAATAGGGCATCCCACGGCCCCGCCGCTGCGATGTAGCTGCTGTAAAGCACGCGCATGATACCGAATGCCGCTGATTTTGCCCTTGTTTCAGTGGGTGCGCCATACAAAAAGCTTATTTCATACAATGCGCCACTTCCGATTGGATGCCCAACTTGACATAAACCCATGAATCCTTTATGATTGGTTTGCTGCTGCGCATAAAGTGTGCAGATGGGCTAAAAATCTAACAAGGAGAGCAATTTCGCTTTCGAGCGATAGCGCGGCTGCCATGGCATCAGCAGGATATAGGCTCAAGCCGTCCCGACTAGCTGGAATCGTTCTGCCGCAGACACCGCCTGTCGGCGGCATACCTTTTGAAACTTACTTTTGGCTTCTGGCCTCGACATTTGGCAGCGATGTGAGCGTGCAGGGGATTACTTACTCATTCCTTGTCGAAAACAAGGGGTTTTTTTCAGCCATGCAGAGGCTTGGCTTTTCTATTTCCTCCCACTCATATGGATGCGACTTTTGCGGTTCTTACGAAAACAGCGTCGTTCTGCAAGCAAGCGCATTGGGGCCATGCCTGCCACTAATTGCCATCGCTGCCTGTTCTGGCTTTGAGCTTTTCACGGCTGAAATTGACGATCCCCGCTTCCGCGAAGATGCAGCATGCACAGCGCGCATTCTTTCAGCCCTGCATGTCGGAAGCGAGATGTCTGAAGATCGCCTGCGGATTTTTCCGAAAGGAAAAGTAGATGGAGGGCAGCCTGTGGCGAATGGCGCCGCCGCTGGTTTTATGCTCGCCCTTGCATCCCTCATTTCTGATGAACATATTGTCATTGCGCACCCGGAAGACATGGAGAAAGCGTCGCCCGGTTTTTTTAGAAGGCTCGCGGAGCACACAAAAGAAAAGTGGTAGCGGGCAAGAATAATTAGGAGGTCACATGGGGCTAATCAAAGCGATTGCCGGCGCCGTAGGAGGCGTTCTGGCTGATGAGTGGAGGGAATACTTTTATTGTGGCTCCCTGCCGTCAAATGTACTTGCGGCAAAGGGGCAAAAGCGCGCAGACAAACGCTCTTCCAATAAAAAAGGATCCGAAAACGTCATTTCAAACGGCTCAATAATAGCAGTCAACGAAGGGCAGTGCATGATCATTGTAGATCAGGGGGCAGTCGTTGATCTGTCGGCAGAGCCTGGGGAATTCATCTATGACACATCCACAGAGCCAAGCATTTTCTACGGAGGCTTGGGAAAGGGGATTCTTGGCACCTTCGAGAAAATGAAAATTCGCTTTGGCTTTGGGGGGCAGGCGGCAAAGGATCAAAGGATCTACTTCTTTAATACGAAAGAGATCATGGGCAACAAATACGGCACGGCAACCCCTGTGCCCTTTCGCGTTGTCGACAGAAATATTGGCCTTGATGTTGACATTGCCATCCGCTGCAATGGCGAATATTCTTTCCGCATTACAGACCCCCTCCTTTTCTACAAGAACGTTTGCGGCAACGTAGAAAAGGAATTCGCAGTCAACGCGATTGAAAGCATGCTCAAAAGCGAAGTCCTTACCGCTCTGCAGCCCGCGTTCGCGCGCCTCTCTGAAATGGGCATCCGCTACAGCGCCCTGCCAGGGCATACAATGGAGCTTGCAGATGCACTGAACGACGTGCTCTCAAAAAAATGGATTCAGACGAGGGGCATCGCTATTGCGTCTTTCGGAATTAACTCAGCCACTGCTTCAAAAGAAGACGAAGATCTTATTAAGCAGCTTCAAAAGAGCGCTGCCCTGCGCGATCCAGGCCTAGCGGGCGCAACGCTAATAGAAGCGCAGGCAGACGCGATGAAAAAAGCGGCAGAGAACCAAGGCGGAGCCTTCACTGGCTTTATGGGGATGAACATGGCCCAAGGGGCCGGCGGGGCAAACGCTAGCGAATTGTTTGGCCTCGCGGCTTCAAAAAAAGAGCAGCAAGCCCAGGAGAGCCGCGCAGGCGAATGGGTCTGTTCATGCGGAGAAAAGAACACGGGCAAATTTTGCCAAACATGCGGAAACCCAAAGCCAGCTGAATCCGGCTGGAAATGCCCAAACTGCGGCGCTGTGAATAAGGGCAAATTTTGCGCAGAATGCGGAAAGCCGAAGCCAGCAAACGAGCTGACGTACAAATGCGACAAGTGCGGGTGGGAGCCGAGCGATCCCCAAAACCCGCCAAAATTCTGCCCCGAGTGCGGTGATGTCTTTGACGACAGGGACGTAGCAAGATAGGAGGCTGCCATGGCCGTCGCTGAGTATAAATGCCCAAATTGCGGGGCCGCCCTGCGCTTTGACTCCTCAAAGCAAAAAATGCAGTGCGACCACTGCGGCACAGATTTTGCCGTTGAGGCGATTGAAGAGTATGAATCGACTGCGGGGGAAGACTCGTTTGACTGGGCAGAAACCGGATCCGATCCGGGGGCAGGCGTCCTGGAAGGCGTGGTTTCCTATACCTGCCCCTCTTGCGGCGGCGAAATTGTATCAGAGGATGAGGCAGCCGCTTCGAGCTGCCCTTACTGCGGAAACCCAGCGGTTTTCGAAAAAAACATATCTGGCTTGCTGAAACCTGATGCCATCATTCCTTTTAAACTAGAAAAAAAAGACGCAACCAGCACTTTCGAGTCCTTCTTTCGTAAAAAATTCTTCTTGCCAAAGGCATTTCGCACCCAAAATGTCTTAGAAGAAATAAAAGGAATCTATGTTCCATTTTGGCTTTTTGGATGTTCAGCCCAGGCAAACATCACATTTAAGGGCATGACAAGCACAAGTTGGTCGGACAGAAACTATGTTTACACAAAAACAGATCATTATGCCCTAAAGCGCTCTGGGAAAATCGCCTTTGACGACGTGCCTGTGGACGGCTCGACAAAAGCAGATGACACTTATATGCAGGCAATTGAGCCGTTTGACTATTCCGCATTCAAAGATTTCGAGCCAGGCTACCTTTCAGGCTTCTTTGCGGACCGCTATGATGTGGACGCTCAGCAGTGCATGCCTTTAGCAAATGAGCGCATCCGCAATTCCACCATAGCGGTGTTTCAGTCAACTTGCTCTGGCTACGCGCTTGAAGGCACGCAGAACAGCAGCATTCGCCTTCAAAGCTCCAGGATCCGCTATGCCCTTCTCCCCGTTTGGATGCTGCGCGTTACATTTGCCGGAAAGGTTTTTTCTTATGCCATGAATGGACAAACCGGCAAATTTGTGGGAAAGCTTCCTACAGACTGGGGCAAGTTTTGGATGTGGCTGATAGGGCTGTTCGCCGCCTTTTCTGCTGTCGGCGGGCTTGCCGCCTACTGGATTGTGTGAGTGAGGCGGAAAAATGAAAAAATATTTTGCATTGCTGGCTGCTTTATCCCTGCTCTGCCTGTTTGCTTCAAGCGCCTTTGCAGCCACCTTTTCGGGCTTCAATGCAACCCTGCCGCGTGTCGTTGACAATGCAAGGCAGCTAGACGACAGCCAAGAGAGAGAGCTGAGTACCAAGCTTCTGGCGATTGTGGAAGAGTACAAGGTGGATCTTGCCATTTTGACAGTTTGGGACACGCAGGGAAAATCGGACGAAGAGTATGCAGACGACTACTTCGACTTTAACGGCTACGGCGCCGGAGATGAGGGGCATGGCGCACTTTTGCTCGTCAATATGGGAGGGCGCACATGGCATCTGTCGACATACCGAAACGCCGAGCTTTATTTTAGGGACTCCATTGACTCGATTATGGCTGAGGCCCTCCCCTATCTCTCAGACGGGGACGCTTACCAAGCCTTCAATATTTTCGCAGAAAGCGCGCGCTCGATTCTGCAAGCAGGTTTGGACAATGACTACAGTGACTACTTTGGCGAAAATGGCCAGCCAATAGGCGACGGATATGAAAACGCGCAACCAAATTGGACTGACCGGCTTCCCATTGTCTTTGGAGCCAGCGCCATTTTGTCGGTTGCCTGTGTGCTGATCTTGCGAGGCTCAATGAACACTGCCCGCCCTCAGCCCTATGCCGGCAGCTATATTCGCAGCGAAAGCTTTGTGCTCAATAGCTCACAGGACATTTTCCTTTACTCAAATGTGACAAAAGTTAGAAAGCAAACGGACGAGGATCGCTCTGGCGGGGGGGGCGGCGGCTTTCACACCAGCTCCAGCGGCAGAAGCCACGGCGGGCATGGAGGCAGTTTTTAAGGCCTTCCTATGAAACCATACAGCAATAGACCCAATACGCATCCGATGCCAATGAGCAGAATTGGGTGCGTTTTTTTTCGTAATGCCTGAAAGGCGCCAGTCATAGCAAAAATTGCGCAGCTTCTTATGTCGAGCCCTCCCGTTGAGCTAAAAAGCGCGATTTTGAGAGCCGAAATAGCCGCTGCTGCAACCAATGCGACTACAACGGCTCTAAGCGCCTTCAGCGCGGCATTCGCCGCCTTGCTCTTTGGCAGGGTCCCTACGGCTTGAGAAACCGCAGTCAAGATGAGAAAAGAAGGCAGAATGAGGCCGAGCGTGGAAGCCGCCGCACCAGCGGCACCAGCGACCTTTGCTCCGACAAAAGTTGCCATATTCACGGAAAACGGCCCGGGGGTGGAGTAGGACACAGCGACAAAATCAAAAACAGACTCAGCATTCATCCAGCCATGGCCCGTTATTTCCTCCACAAAAAGGGAGACCATGGCGTACCCGCCGCCAAAAGAAACTAAACCGATTCGAAAGAAGACCCAAAACATTTCAGCCATTTTTGCCATCCCTCTCTCGAAAAGATCGATAGGCTCCGTAAGCCAGTCCCATTGCGGCAAAGGCAAGGATGACTGCAGTCGTTGGGGCATCAAAGACAGCAACGGCAATAAAGGCAGCAATCATCACGAAAATCTGCGCGGCATTCGGTTTTGTTGAGCGTGCAAGCAGGACGACCGCCTGAATGAGCAGCACGCCAACCGTTGCGCGGATCCCCTGAAAAGCATAAACCACCCACTCATTTGAGCGAAACTGGGTATAAAAGTACGCAACTGCCAGAATGCTTAAGTAAGATGGCAAAACAGTGCCAAGCGTTGCCGCGGCCCCGCCTGCAACGCCTGCAACTCGATTGCCAACAAATGTTGCCGCGTTGATGGCAAGAACGCCAGGGCAGCTTTGCGAAATTGCAAATATGTCTAAAGCCTCTTCTTCCCGAATCCAATTGCGCACTTCGACAACTTCTCTCTGAATAAGGGAAATCATTGCGTACCCGCCGCCAAATGTAAAGGCGCCAATCTTAAAAAACACGCAAAATATTTCAAACAGGCGCATGCCCTGTTTTTTGTTTTTCTCTTTCATACCGCTCATTTTACGCTATTAGCGCATCAACGGCAACAAGTTCGGCATGCGTATGCAGAGGATTCGGATAACGAATGCGCCCTTGCAAGAGTGTGCGCTTGTGCTATAATTTTTATATTGCCAAATGGTTCGATAAATGCTATCAGCGTTTCCCGCCATTTGCATGAAAGCTCGGCGCATCTCTTTGCAAAGCGCAGAGCAAGGGGAAAATATGGACTACTACAAGACATTGGGAGTAAAAAGAAACGCTTCGCAGGATGAAATTCGCACCGCCTATAAAACGCTTGCGAAAAAGTTTCATCCAGACATATACAAAGGCGACAAAGCCTTTGCTGAAAGAATAATGCAGGAAGTCAATGTTGCCTATGACACTCTTTCAGATGCGCAAAAGAGGGAGATGTACGACTTGAGCTATTCCGCTTCCGCTGCCCGCACGAGGCAGGATCGCGCTGCTGCCACGAGCGTGCGAAAAATGGAAGAAAAGCCGCCCAAAGAAAAGCGGCTTTATGTAGCCATTGGTGAAGTGGAAACGTGGAACACGGCTCCCGGAAAGGGCGCGTTTGTCTTTTCCACAATTATATGGATTTTGTATTGCATAACATCCTCGTATACAATGGAAATTATACTTATCGCTTCTTATTCTGTACTGCTTGTGCTCTCAGTCATTATATTTGTCGGAATCCGCTTTGATGTCCGCATCGACGTGTTTTTTGTGAGCATTGTGTACGCTCTTTTGTATTCGCTGATATATAACATTGTCTCAGTCTCTTTTCTTTATGAGCCCTTTTCCATATTTGAAAACTTGCTGATCATTCCCCTGCTCGCCTGCTCGATTTCCCTAATGCCTGCGTCTTTGACGCTGGCAATTGTGCGATCGCTGCGTAAAAGAAGGCGAATCAGCGACTAAAGCGGCGATTGGCGCAAAAAACAGTAAAACGGCGAATAATCACCGTTTTACCGTCGCTTTGTATCGTTTTTAATTACAGGATTTACCCGCAGGATTATTTTAGCATAGGCGCAAAGGGCTTGTCAATAGGAAAACGATTTCTACTGCAATGCGGCTGATTAGTAAAAAATAATTGCACAATACGCATGCTTTTGTTTTTATTTGAACACTTCAATAGCTAAAAAATACAGTTTTACCAATAGAAAGGGCAACAAATGTCAGAAGAGCCGAAATATCGATTTGAGACACTAGCGGTGCACGCGGGCCAGGAAACCCCAGATCCATCGACGGATGCGCGGGCGGTGCCAATTTACATGACAACATCCTACGTATTTGACAGCTTTGAAACTGCAGCCAACAGGTTTGCGCTCACAGATCCCGGCTACATTTACACACGCTTAGGCAACCCGACAACAGACGTGTTTGAAAAGAGAATGGCGGCGCTGGAAGGCGGGCAAGGGGCATTGGCTTTTTCGTCCGGCGCGGCGGCTGTTACAGGCGCTATGCTAAATATCATGGGCGCTGGCGCCCACATTGTCTCTGACATTGCCATATATGGCGGCACATACAACCTTTTTGCCCATACCTTTAAGGAATTGGGCATCGACTGCAGCTTTGTTGACGCAAGCGACCCTCTTCGAGTTGAAGCGGCAATCATGGAGAACACAAAGGCTGTCTTTATTGAATCCATGGGCAACCCAAATTGCACTCTTCTTGATCTAGAGAAAATATCGGAAATTGCGCACGCGCATGGCATACCAGTAATCATTGACAACACATTTGCCACTCCTTTTCTGCTTCGCCCAATTGAGTATGGATGCGATATTGTTGTGCACTCCGCAACGAAATTTATCGGCGGGCATGGAGTGGCTATGGGAGGCGTCGTTATTGATTCTGGCAGGTTCGACTGGGCGGCAAGTGGAAAATTCCCTAGCCTAAGCGAGCCAAACCCTAGCTACCACGGCGCAGTTTTCACAAATATTGCGGGCGCGCAGGCTTTTATTGCCAAACTGCGCGCAGCCTACCTGCGTGACACCGGCGCTGTGCTCAGCCCGATGAACTCTTTCATGCTCTTGCAGAGTTTGCAAACACTGGGCTTGCGCGTCGAGCGGCATGTAGAGAATACGGAAAAAACTGTCCAGTTTCTTGCTTCGCACCCGCGCGTCAAAAGGGTAAACCATCCAATGCTCCAAGAAAACCGCGACCACGCTCTTTATGGCAAGTACTTTCCTAAAGGCGGCGGGTCGATTTTCACTTTTGAAATAAACGGGGGGCTTGAAGCGGCGCGCTCCTTCATTAACAGCCTAAAGCTTTTCTCGAATCTCGCAAATGTTGCGGACGTAAAGAGCCTGGTCATACACCCAGCGTCAACGACGCATTCCCAGATGAGCCCGCAAGAGCTTGAGGCAAGCGGCATTACGCCTTCGACTATACGGCTTTCTATTGGAATAGAGAATGCGGACGACATTTTGGAGGCGCTTTCAGATGCGCTGGAAGCGTCAAAATGACGCATCACGTCTATAACGGCAAATCGAAAACCGCCGTACAAGCAATAAAAGCTTGGAATGGCAAAGCAGAGTCCTCAATAATTCGAGGGCTCTGCGTAATTATTGGTGCACTATCCCGAAAAGTGTCATAAATTAGCTTGATTTACCAGTTTTCCATTCAAGGTCAGTTGAATATTGGTTCGCAGCAGCAAAGCGGCCCATTCAGGATCCCTTGTGCTATC
>JAITGT010000071.1 GCA_031280495.1 Eubacteriaceae bacterium | reverse complement strand
GCCAAAAGGCGCGCTGTTAGTCGGCCCTCCGGGAACGGGAAAGACGCTTCTTGCGAGAGCTATCGCTGGCGAAGCGAAGGTGCCATTTTACCACTTGACCGGATCGGAGTTTGTCGAGCTGTATGTGGGGGTGGGCGCAAGCCGCGTTCGAGATCTTTTCCAGACCGCGAGCAAAGACGCGCCCTGCATTATCTTTATTGACGAAATAGACGCGATCGGAAAAAGCCGCGACAATCAGCTTGGTTCAAACGACGAGCGAGAACAGACGCTTAACCAGCTTCTTGCAGAAATGGATGGCTTTGATCCTTCTAAAGGGGTCGTCGTGCTTGCCTCCACGAACCGCCCTGAGGTTTTGGACAAAGCGCTCTTGCGTGCCGGTCGCTTTGACAGGCGCGTGATTGTGGAGAAGCCGGATCTCATCGGCCGCGAGTCCATCCTTACAGTGCATGCGTCAAAGGTGAAGATGAGCAGCGACATTGCGCTCAAGGAAATTGCTTTGGCGACAAGCGGAGCGACCGGCGCTGACCTTGCCAATATCATAAACGAGGCTGCACTGCGCGCGGTTCGGCTTGGCCGGGACGAAGTGATGCAGGAAGATCTTCTGGAGAGCGTGGAAGTGGTGGTCGCAGGCAAAGAGAAGAAAGATCGAATTCTAAACAACAAGGAAAAGGGTCTTGTCGCTTACCATGAAGTTGGGCATGCGCTTGTTTCCGCAATTCAGAAAAATTCCACGCCAGTTCAAAAAATAACTATTGTGCCCCGCACAATGGGTTCCCTTGGCTACACGCTAAATGTACCGGAAGAAGAGCGCTACCTAATGACAAAAGACGAGCTGCTCAGCCAAATCACGACGCTTCTTGGAGGCCGTGCTGCTGAGCTTGTCAAGTTTAGCACTATGACAACTGGCGCAGCGAACGACATTGAGCGGGCGACGGCCCTTGCGCGTAATATCATCACGATCTATGGCATGAGCGAGAGATTTGGCCCGATGGGGCTGGAGAGTACGACAAATCAATATCTAGACGGCAGAAAGGCCCTTAACTGCTCGGAGCAGACAGGCGGGGACATAGATGAGGAAGTCCGCAAAATATTGGACGGTTGCCAGCAAAACGCTGTTGCCATTGTGAAGGCGAACACCGTGCGCTTAGATCGCATAGCTAAATACCTATTGGAAAAAGAGAACATCAATGGTGAAGAATTTATGAGGCTTATGAAAGAAACAGATGAGACGGCTGCTTAGTGGAAGCTGCGAAAAGCCTCCTGCTCAATCAGCAGGAGGCTTTTTTGGCGCCTATGTGCAAAACACTGAAATCATGGCAAGAAGCTGCGCTGCTTTCCTTTAGCTTTTGTTTCCTTCTGCATTGCCTGCCTCACCGGAAGCACCGTAGGTGATGAATTCGCTCTTTTCTCGAATTTGCGGGTAGAATGTCGAGAATTCGGGGACGCTTGGCTCTTCGTACTCTTCCTCTGCTACCTCTTCCTCAGCTTCAATCGCTATGGATTGCCCTTTTACCGCTGGAATGACAAGCTGGCTCACGCTTCGCCCGTTTACTTTTACCTGGCCGTTTTGCGACGCTGTGACGACATATTCTGTGTCGTTGAGTGCATAACCGTCTGGCGAAGCCTTTTCGCGCAGGACAAAGCGCCTGCCTGGCTGAACCGCAAACCTTGCTGTCCCCGTAGGGGAAGTTTTTTGCTGCTGCACTTGGCCATCCTCACTGCGAAGTTCAAAGAGCGTATTGGCGAGGCGCACGCCCGTTGCTATATCGAAGCTGTAAATTGTGAGCAGTCCCTGCATGCCATAGTTGACAGCCCGGGAAGCGCTTTGGCGAATTTCTTGCGCTGAGAGGCGAGGGCCAGGCTTTTTTTTTGATTCTGCAACGGTCAGGCTCATATAATTGTTCTTTGCAGGCGTTTCAGGCTTAATGTAGGGCTGCCCTCTGACGCTCTTCTTCTGTTCGCCAGAATTGCCGTTTTGCGGCTTCTTGCCTAGGGAAGAGACGTGGTGCTCCCCATAGTCATAGAAGATTTTGTCACCAGCCAAAGCTCTCTCACTCCTTTGCTATGATTTCGGCCCATGGTTTCCTTAGAATCATTATATGGAAAAGTAGCATGAGCGTGCATGCAAGATCAAAAAAACTGTCTGGCGTGCTATAATTTTTTTGCGCGCCCAATCTAAAAATAATAGACAGGACAGGTGCAATAATGCTACAGCCTCCCACTGCAATTGAGCTTGACAGCCGAATGAAAAGGTTTCTTGCGCGAATGGATGCAGAATGCCCCGACTGGGACAGCGCAGCCATCTTCTCTAACGTAAACCAATACTATTTCCTATCAACAATACAGGACGGCATCCTCCTCATCCGCAGGCGCGGCGGCTATTCCTATTATGCCCGCTCTAGCTATGAGAGGGCTAGGCAGGAGTCTCCTCTGCCCCATATCTACCCCATGCGCTCGTACCGCGACATCCTTTCAAGGGAGCCAAAAGAGCTCGGCACACTTTACATTGAAGAGGACTGGCTTTCCTATGGGGCAGTGGAGCGCATCCGCAAATATTTCTCCGTTTCTGCCATAAAGGGACTGGATGCAGTGGCAAGAGGCATTCGCTCCGTAAAAAGCGAATATGAAGCGCGCCTTATGGAGGCGTCAGGAAAAGCGCATTCCCTTTTTCTTTCAGAGAAAGTGCCTGCCCTTATGCGGGAAGGCATGAGCGAGGCGGAATTCTTTTCAGAGGCGTTCTCTGCAATGGTCAGCCTTGGGTATCAAGGGATAAGCCGCTTTTCCAAGCCGTCGACAGAGATTCAGTTTGGGCAATTTGGATTTGGCGAGAACTCTTTGTATCCAACTAGTTTTGACGGCCCGGACGGTATGCGGGCATATTCCTCCGCTGTGCCACTTGGAGGTGACCCATACCGCGTTTTGAAAAAGGGAGACATCGTCTTTGTCGATATCGCCTTTGGCATTAATGGATACCACACGGACAAAACGCAGGTCTACTCTTTTGGGAAAAAACCGCCAACAGAGGCTGCTTCCATTCAGTCCATGTGCCTTGGAGTTCTTGATCGCGCACATGGCATGATGAGGGAAGGCGAGCTTGCACAGGACATCTATCGATGCGCGCTTTCTTCGCTCAGCGAAGAAGAGCTGCGCGGCTTTATGGGTTTTGAAACTCGCACAGTTAAGTTCATTGGCCATGGGATAGGGCTCAACGTAGACGAGGCCCCAGTGCTTGCCGAAGGGTTCGCTATCTCTTTGGAAAGCGGCATGCACATCGCAGTAGAGCCAAAGAAGGGACTTGCGGGTATAGGGATGCTGGGATGCGAAGAGACCTTTCGGATAGGAAAAAGCGGCGCTGAATGCATTACGGGCGGGGCGCGGCCAATCATGACTGTGTAGCAGATGCCGCTCAAGCCATGCATTGGCGGCGCGCAGTGCGCTTTCTCCCTTCTTCACTCCAAGTCCATAATGCGACCCACCTTTGCGCCCTGCAGGTTTTCGCTTCGGCGCATGCAATGCGAAGGGTGTGTTTAGTCGCACATTTCGCGGAATGGCTGCCTTTGGCTTGATTTTGTTCTGTGATGCGGCTATAATACGTTCATCGGGGCGTGGCGCAGTTTGGTAGCGTGCTTGAATGGGGTTCAAGAGGCCGGAGGTTCGATTCCTCTCGCTCCGACCATTTTACATTGCGCTTCGTTATTATGAGTAGAATTTGGAAAAGGCATGGTGATGAATAAATGACGGCAAACGACCTGATTGCAGCAAAAAAAGAACTTGGCAAGCTGCAAAAGCAGCTGGGCAAAGAACTTGCAAGAGGCAAATATAAAGACACTCTGCGAATTCAGCAGCTGAGAAAAGAGATCAAGAGAAAGAAGCTGTCCATCGGAGAGTTGACAATGAATCTGCTGCTGCAGCAGGACGTTGACTGAGCTCAAATAGCAATTTGGGCTTTTTTCATTTTGCCCAGCCATCCTTGACATGCGCAAGCTGTGAGGGCAAAGGGCAAAGATCACCTCTGCGGCTTTTGCATAGCTCCGCCAGAGGCCGGCATGTATGCCGTTGATTTTTAAAGGAGTGTCTGCTCGCAACGCGCATGAAAAGACTTTGCGCTTATGTTTATGCGCCCAGCAGCGTGTTTTGAGCAGTATGACTAATGTATAAAATAAAGATATTTAATAAGATCGATCCGCAAGGCCTAGACCGCCTGCCAAAAAATTTCGAGCTGACGGAAGACAGCGATTATGACGGCATTATTTTGCGAAGCTACAAAATGAGCGAAGCAGAGCTTACGACGCGCCTCGCCGCTGTCGCAAGGGCAGGGGCTGGCGTAAACAATATCCCAGTCGATTCGTATGCGCAAAAGGGCGTTGTTGTATTCAACACCCCAGGTGCGAATGCAAACGCGGTTAAGGAAATTGTGCTTCTGGGAGCTTTGCTTGCTTCCCGTAAAGTGTACCAGGGAATAGCCTGGGCACAGGGGCTCCCTGCAGACGATGCAATCGAGAAGGCAGTGGAAGCAGGCAAGGCGGATTTTGTCGGCCCTGAAATTCTTGGAAAGAAAGTCGGCGTCATAGGGCTTGGCTCCGTTGGAGTTCTTGTCGCAAACCTGTTTGAGGCACTTGGGGCAGTTGTGTACGGTTATGACCCATTTATCTCAATAAAGAATGCATGGGGGCTTTCAAGCCAAGTCTCCCGCACATCCAGTGTGGAGTGGATCTTTGAAAACTGCGATAGATCGGAAG
>JAITGT010000057.1 GCA_031280495.1 Eubacteriaceae bacterium | reverse complement strand
TGACATTCTTCGCCGCCTTATTAACATGCAGTATGAGCGCAATGACAGTGATTTTAAGCGGGGAACGTTCCGCGTCAAAGGTGATGTCATTGAGGTTTTTCCCGCATACTCAACTGACTCAGCCATTCGCGTTGAGCTGTTTGGAGACGAAATCGACCGTATTCAAGAAATCTCTGCGATCACAGGCGAGAGGCTTGCCTCACTCAAGCATGTCAGCATTTATCCCGCATCGCACTATGTCACTGCGCCAGAAAACCTTGAAAGGGCTGTTATAACGATAGAGGAAGAATTGGAGAAGACCATTCGCAGCTTTCGCGAAGAGGGGAAGCTCGTTGAGGCGCAGCGCATACAGCAGCGCACGAACTATGATTTGGAAGTCCTCAAAGAGATGGGCTACTGCAAAGGAATCGAAAACTACACGCGCCACCTAAACCAGTCGGATCCAGGGAGCCCGCCTTATACACTAATTGACTATTTTCCTGGCGATTTCCTCTTGATTGTCGACGAGTCGCACCAAACCCTTCCACAGGTGCGAGGCATGTGGGGAGGCGATCATTCGCGGAAGAAGAATCTTGTCGACTATGGGTTTCGCCTGCCTTCTGCCTTTGACAACCGCCCGCTCAGCTTCGAGGAGTTCGAAAATAAAATAAACCAGGCGATCTTTGTTTCTGCAACCCCCGCGGTCTACGAAAGGGAGCATTCCTCAAACATTGCGGAGCAAATTGTCCGCCCGACAGGGTTGATTGACCCATTTATTGAGATCCATCCAAGCAAAGGGCAGATTGACCACCTAATCTCTTCTCTCAATGAAGTGGCTCAAAGAGGCGAAAAAACCCTTGTCACAACCTTGACCAAGCGCATGGCGGAGGAGCTGACGAAATTTGTGACAAAAGCGGGAATTTCTGCTGCTTACCTACATTCAGAAATCGAAACGGTTGAAAGGATAAAAATTATCAATGATTTAAGGAGCGGCATTTATGATGCCATAATCGGCATAAACCTTTTGCGCGAGGGCTTAGATATCCCTGAAGTGAGCCTTGTTGCGATTTTGGATGCAGACAAAGAGGGTTTTCTCAGAAATACTACTTCCTTAATACAGACAATCGGCCGGGCGTCAAGAAACGTAAACGGGCATGTGGTAATGTATGCGGACAAAGTGACCGAATCCATTGACAATGCGCTCAAGGAGACAGAGCGCAGGAGAGCAAAGCAAGTGGAGTTTAACCGCGCCCACGGCATCACTCCAAAGGGGATCACAAAAGAGCTGCATGAAAGCTTTTACTCTGTAACAATACATGAGGGCGAGGCAGCCTATCCAGCCAAAGGCAAGGGATCCAAGAAGTCAATGCCCGCACAGCCTGCGGCGGATCTCATTGCTTCACTGGAAAAGGATATGAAGAAGGCAGCAAAGGATCTAGATTTTGAGAGGGCGGCTGTGCTGCGCGATCGAATAGCCAACCTAAAAAGGCAGCTTAACGCATAATGGACATTCAGGTGAGCTGCTCTTCTGGACTAGAAAGCGTTGTCAGGAATGAGATGGGCAAGCTAGGGTACTCTCCCCGTTTTGCTGGGGAAGGGCTTCTCGGTATTGAGGGGAAATGGGGCGACGTGCACCGCCTAAACCTTTGGCTGCGCTGCGCAAGCCGTGTCCTTCTTTTGGTTGGGCAGGAAAGGTGCGAGACATTTGACGAGCTCTACAGCTTTGTAAAAAGCCTTAATTGGGAAGATTGGGTAACTAAGTCAGGGAAAATTGACATTGCCCGCGTGTCTGCCTCTCGTTCTGCACTATTCTCGAAATCCGATATACAGGCCATTGCAAAAAAAGCCATTTGCGATCGCTTAACGCGGCTGTGGGGCTTTCCACGCCTTTCTGAAACTGGCCCGCTTTATCCAGTTGTTATAGACATCGACCGCGATCAGGCGAAGGTTTTTCTCAATACCAGCGGGCCTTCCCTTCACCGACGAGGATATTCTCTTGAGAGGGGGATGGCCCCTCTCAAAGAAACGCTGGCAGCATCTCTTTTGGAGCTCGCCCACTATAGGGGTGAGCGCGAATTTGCCGATCCAATGTGCGGCTCTGGCACCATCCCAATCGAAGCCGCCTTAAAGGCATGCAGCATAGCACCGGGGAAGAACCGCAGCTTCGCTTTCCTGGACTGGGGCGTGCTTAAAGAGAGCGACAGAGGACAGGCTGTTGAAGAGGCCAGATCGCAGGAAGGGAAGCCAGTGCTTCGAATTCTTGCCAGCGACGTTAACCCAAAAGCGGTGGCAGCAGCCCGCATGAATGCGCGGCGTGCAGGCGTTGAAGGCTTTGTTCAGTTTCAGTGCCTTGACGCGCGGGAGTTCCGCTCAAGGAAGAGGGGAGGATTAATCGCTGTCAACCCGCCTTATGCGAAACGGCTTGGGAGCTATAAGGAATCATACGAACTCAACCAGGCACTGTCGAGGGTGTACAGAAATCTTGAGGAATGGGACATAGTTGCCCTCAGCGCATTCGACGATTTTCAAAAAGCATTTGGAAAAAAGGCGGACAAAAACAGAAAACTGTATACCGGCGGCATGCAGGCATATGCTTATCTATACTATGGGCGAAAATTGGCTAAGTGACGCTTCGGGAAGATCGACGCAATAGTCTTTCTCCAATAATTCTTTTACAAAGCGTGTTTATTTGCTATAATGGCTTTGCCTTATTGAGAGTGGCGGAGAGACTGGCTCTATGATGCCCGGCAACCGATCTGTTCGGTGCCAAAACCTGCAGACATGGATCTGGATGATGAGGTTGCTGCCTCTGTTGAGGTTTTTTTTGCGCCAACCGGTTTTGCATGGCGCTGTGGCAGCGGCGAGGCTATTGGCTGGCTCAAGCAATACTGCTTAGGAGCGTTCGAAAGGAGAATGCGCAGGCCTGCCTAGGCTGGGTTTTTGGTCAATGCGCCGTGTTTAATGAAGCATTTCTTTACATCAGAGTCCGTAACAGAGGGCCATCCCGACAAAATGTGCGATCAGATCTGTGACGCAATCCTTGACGAAATTATTCAGCAGGATCCGATGGCGCGAGTCGCTTGTGAGTGCTCAACGACTACTGGCTTCTTTTCCATTATCGGAGAAATAACGACAAATTGCTATATCGATATCCCAAAAATCGTGCGCAACACAATCCGAAGCATTGGCTACACAAAGTCGGAGTACGGAATTGATGCAGACAGCTGTGGCGTGCTGGTGGCTATCAATGAGCAGTCTTCAGACATAGCCCAGGGTGTGGACAGGTCTCTTGAAGTACGCGCAGGCGGCGAAGACGACGGACTGAACACAGGCGCGGGCGACCAAGGACTAATGTTTGGCTACGCAACCAGCGAAACAGAGGAGTACATGCCCCTGCCTATCGTGCTGGCCCACAATTTGGCGAGGCAGCTTGCCAAAGCCAGAAAGAGCAAGATCATTCCATACCTTCGGCCAGACGGTAAGACGCAGGTCACAGTCGAATATGAGGACGGAAAGGCAAAGCGGATTGAGGCCCTTCTCATCAGCGCACAGCATGACCCAGAGGCTGCATACGAGCAAATTGTTTCAGACTTAAAAAAGTCTGTCATTGAACAGGCAATTCCCCAAGGCCTAATGGATGAAAATACAAAAATTTTCATTAATCCGACTGGCCGGTTTGTGATTGGCGGGCCAAACGGAGACTCTGGGCTGACAGGAAGAAAGATAATCGTTGATACATATGGAGGCTTCGCCCATCATGGAGGGGGATCCTTTTCAGGTAAAGATCCGACAAAGGTCGATCGCTCTGCTGCTTATATGGCGCGCTATATTGCCAAAAACATCGTTGCCTCAGGCTTGGCCGAAAAATGCGAAATACAAATTGCCTACGGCATCGGCATCGCCAAGCCCATCAGCGTCTTTGTTGAATCCTTTGGAACAGGCAAAAAATCGAGCGAAGCACTCTCGGAGATCATATTAAGGGAATTTGATCTTAGGCCTGCCGCCATCATCAAATCTCTCGATCTTCGGCGGCCAATCTATCTTCAAACTGCCACCTACGGCCATTTTGGAAGAAATGATTTAGACCTTTCATGGGAAAGGATCGACTTTGTGGATAGACTGAAAAAATATCTGTAAAATATCCGTAAATATTGTTATTATTGCTATATTGCATCAATTATTCTGTGGATTGACCAAAAGATGCCATTGTTTCATCTAGAGTAACTGCGCTGAAACCGCGCTGAAACCTCCTCTATGAAGCAATTGCGGCTCTTATGCCACAGAGAATGGATAGTGCATTCCGCATCTGGCGTTGCCATTGGGCGAGCTACATCTGCAGTTGGATTGCCCGAAAGGCTGCAAGCGGGCGCCGAACACCAATCTGCTCACATTTGGAAAGCCATGGCGCATTTGCATAAAATGCACCAAGCATACGAATCAATTGAGTAGGAGGCAGGAGAACAATCATTGCTTCCTACTCACACCACCGTGCGCGCCGTTTGGCACGCGGCAGATCTTTAGTTTAAACTGCATTTATTTGCGGTCCCATTGCTCCGTTTCGTCGGCTCCCTGAAGCATTAAGCATTTTCTTCATGTGCTTTGGATATGCCCGAAAACTGCTTTACTGTTATTTAAAACTTATACAATTCTATACAAATCTAATCATTGATCAGATTTGATGTTTAATTTCTGCTTCAAAGAGTGGCTTGCGCGGAACTCTCCACAGGCTGGCGCCGTGTAACTCACGGCAAGAATTATGCTGCTCTTGCCTATTTTCAGCTAGCTTCCAGTTTCTCTAAAGCTATTTTTTCTAAGCACTTAGCGGCGTTGACATCCCTGTGGTGATGGGCGCCGCAGCTTTTGCAGCCCCACTCTCTTTGCGAGAGTTTCAAGCCGCCATAAACAGCGCCGCAATTATAGCAGGTTTTGCTGGATGGGAAAAACGGATCCGCCAATGCCACTTTGGTGCCTGTTGCCTCTGCTTTATACAGCAATTGGCGTTTAAACTCATAAAATTCGCCGTCGGCAATTTGCTTCGCCAATTTATGATGGTAGAGTCTCAAGTAGTGGCGTAAATTTCGACAAAAGGCTGGACTTGGGTTATTGAGAATAAAATTCAAGGAGGCAAAAGATGGCGCCCAAGGACAGAAAGCGCCTTTCGGAGGAGTTAGGCAAGCTGTTGAGCGAGGCAGGGACAGTGGATTTTATGCGCGCTGCGCTTGAGGGCGCGCCAAACATGCTCATGCAGCTGGAAGCTGAGGCCAGCGCCGGCGCCGCCCGCTGCGGGCGCAGCGAGGCGCGGACGGCGCGCCTCAACGGCGCAAGGAGGCGCCAGCTGGACACTGCCGCAGGCAGCGTCCAGCTGGCCATCCCCAAGCTGCGCGAGGGAAGCTACTACCCCTCGTTTCTGGAGCCCAGGAGAAATGTCGGCAAGGCGCTGCTGTCTGCCATACAGGAGGACTGCATCAACGGCGTGAGCGCGCGGAAAGTGGAGAAGCCCGTGGAAAGCCTCGGCATTGAGATCGGCAAGGGCAAAGCCTCCCGCCTTTGCGCCGAGCTGTAAAAGACATTGGAAGAGTTCAGGGAAAGGCCTCTTGGCGAGTTTCCCTATGTCTACTTGGACGCCACATTCCCCAAGGCGCGCGAGGGCGGGCATGCCCGCTCCATGGCCCTGGCTGTCGCTACAGGCGTTGATCCAGGCGGCGCGCGCCATATCCTGGGCATGGAGCTAGGGGCGGCGGAAACTGGGGAGCTGTGGAAGAGACTTCTGAGGGGCCTGCGCGGGGTGAGGCTTGCAGTCTCTGACGCGCACAGCGGCCTGAAGTGCGCTGCAGCCTCCGGGCTGCCGGGCTGCGCCTGGCAGCCCGGCAAGGCCCATTTCCTGCGAAGCGTGCTGGCGGAGGCCCCGAAAGCGCAGAGGGGGCTTGCGGCGGCGATGGCTAGGACTGTATTCACTGTGGGCAGCAAAGAGGAAGCGAAGGCGCAGCTGCGGCTTGTGGCCTTGCAGCTGGAAAAAAAGTTCCCAAAGGCGATGGATACAGTCGCCGAGGCTGAGGAAGAAGCGCTGGCCTATATGGACTTTCCAAAGGGGCACTGGACGCAGCTGTGCACGGCAAATGTGCAGGGGAGGCTTAACAGGGGGATCAAGAGGCGGATGGAGGCTGTGCCCATTTTTCCGGACAGGGACTCGTGCGTCAGGCTCGCTGGGCATGCCCTTATAGACCAGCACGACGAGTGGATGGCGGCCGGGAGGCGCTACGTGTCGCTGGCAGGCATGGCAAAGCTCAAAGTGAGGGAAAGCGGGGCCTTCCTGCCCGCGCCTTTCTGAGGAAAACCCAAATCTCCCTAGGAAGGCGCAGCCCTGCGCCTTCCTAGGGAGCCAGGCGCGGCATAATCCAAGGGAAAAGAATATGCGCCACTTGACAAGACGCTAGCTTTTGCACTGTTCTCGTGCGTCTTAAACGCTCCGCTTCGGGCGAAAAGTATAACTGTTTTCAAAAATCTACGGTCTGAACAAAAGTGTAAAACCTGCTTTATCGCTTGCTGGTTTGCCCTGTTTATGACAGCACGCATTCCGAGCGGACGCATTTTCCTTTCTCCTCCTTTGGTATTTCAACCCTACAGACGGGGTTGGGCCTGTATTTTCCCATCCGAATTAATCGACCAGGCATTCGCTTCTTTCAGTTCGTTGTTGCTTCGGCTTCTTGCTGCGTTTGCGTCGCCTGTGGGATCTCACCGGATATACGCACGTTCTTTCTCTATTGGGCATTTATTGGGACTTTCACCTTGTAGCATACTTTTGGAAACAATGCATTGATCAGCCATGCCTGAATGTTAATATATAGCTAAATACGTTGTTGGGGCAAAACGCCATGATAACTCAAGCCGAATACGATCCTAATCTCCTTAAAGCCCTGAAGGGATCGCTCGTCACCAATGATGGCCTCGAGGCAAGGCTGTCTGAGTTCCTGTCACCCTTCGCAGCGCTGCTTCGCGCAAAAAGCCAAAGGCTCTACTTCGGCGCGTATATACGCGGGCTCCTCAGCCCCCTTGACAGGAAGTCCGTGGAGCCGATCGCCCTGCGCATGCTAGGAGAGAAGGGTGTGAGGCCGATGCAGCAGCTGCTGTCCCGCTCGCCCCTGCCTGAGCTGCAGCTTGAGGGGCTTTGCCGCTCCGCGCTCGCGGGAATCGCGAGCGCACCGGGCGGCATGCTCTCCTGCGACGAAACTTCCTTCATCAAGAAGGGGGGCAATTCCGCTGGGGTAAAGAGGCAGAGCTGCGGGAGTCTCGGAAAGACTGAAAACTGCCAGGTGGGGGTTTTCTTAGCCTATGCGTCGCCTGGCGGCTCCTTCGGTCTGGCAGACCGTGAGCTCTACATTCCCGAGAGCTGGTTTGCGGGCGATTACGCGCAGCTGCGCGGAGCGTGCGGGATCCCTGAGGACCAAAAGTTTGAGACAAAAAACGCCATGGCCCAGAGAATGCTTTGCTCTGTTTTGGAGGAAGGCCTTTTTGGCGTCTCGTGGATAGGCTGCGACTCTGTTTATGGATCGGACCACAGCTTTCTGGACGGGCTCAGAAAGCCTGAAGGCGTGTGGTATTTTGCCGCGACAAACTCTAAGGAAAGGGTTTTCCTTAGCCGTCCGGTAGAGCTGCCGAACGCTCCAGTGGGCAGGGGGAGGCCGCGAATACACCCAAGGCTGTCCCAGGAGCCTGTCACAGCTGCTTCCATCGCCGATGACGCCAGCATCCCTTGGGAGGAGGCCATGCTGGAGGATGGGGCCATGGGGTCAACAAGGGCTAAAATAAAGAGGCTGCGCTGCGTGGCGTGCCGTGCGGATGGCCCCCGCAGCTACACAAAGGCAGGCAAGGACATCTGGCTTTACATACGCGACTGCACAAATGGCGACATAAAGTATTTCGTGTCAGACGCCCCTGCAGACATCACCCCTTCAGAGCTGGACAAGGCATCATCCCTGCGTTGGTCCATTGAGCGGTGCTTTCAGGATTGCAAGGGCTACCTTGGCATGTCGCATTATGAATGCCGCACGCTGCAAGGTTGGAGGAGGCACATGCTTTTTGTCGCGATAGCGCATCTGTTCATCCAGAGCCTGCAGTTATCTCTAAAAAAAACAGCATTCCCGACGCTTTAGCCAGTGCCACCGGCGAGTTTCGCAACAGCGCATCCGCCGCAGGAGTCCACATCGCCCCGCGAAGCGTTTTTGCAATGCGCCAGTAAGGTCGCCTGCTCCCTCTCCATCCTCTAATTTAGCTCAGCAAGGTTTTTTCCAGCTCTTTTGCAGCTTGTGCATTTTTCCGGTTTTTCACGTTTTCTAAGCGAATTCTCCTAACCCTACACCACAAGGAAGGATATAACAGACGAAATCTGCGCAAATGCTGTAAAGTAGGGGGCTCTAGTTTGCTGATAGCTGCATAACAATGCTCAAAAGAAGCAGGTACGCGAACAAGCATGGCGAGCTGCGCCAGATTCGCAAGGGGAAACTGAAACCAAGGAAAACCGAAAAGAGACAGAGCGGGAATAGCGCTCCGGGCTGAGTGTGATTTGTTGATGCCGCTTCAGCGCAGACACAATAAAGACTGTCTCACAGGATTAGAGGAAGCGAAGATCTGCGCTGCACAAAAAAGGGGGCGCCGGCTATGCAACCTAAACAGCTGACACTTAGCCAAACCTTTGTTGGCTGAATAAAAAGCAAAATGAAGAGTCAGGGGGCGCATCGCAACCCCCCGCACATTCGGGCATCCGCCAGCGACCTGGGCATCGCCAGGTCAATGCAGGAAACTGAGGCGGATACTTCTAAGGCTGTCGAGAAACTGTAGCTGCTGTGCCGCCGCGAGACGGTCCGCTATGCCATCCACAAGAAGCTGGAGCACTCCTCAAAAAAACACCGGCTCCTGCGGAGCGGCAGCAGCCTGCCAATGCGGGAAAAAGAGCTGAACACATAAATATGCAAAAATATAATCCAGAGGGCAAGATCATGTTCACAGGAATAGCAAAGCCGTTTTGATGAAGCAAAGGCAGGGCGACAGAGCAGTTTTCAAACGCGCGCAAGCTCGCAACAGCGCTTGTCTTAGCGACTTCGCCTGAGGAGCCCAGCGCTATGCTAATGTTTGAATGATCTCTTAATCGAGCTATTTTTGCAGATAATGCCAAGAAATCTTCAATACCCTCCTGCCAATTTGGAGAGCGCTGGCGATGGACAGCCTGTCGGCCCGCAAAGCGGCGAGAGCGTGCATGGCTGTCCTAAAGGCAGGAATTCAAATATTTGCCTTCCGCCATATTTGCCAGGCTACCTTATAGAGGTGCTTTGGGCAAACTTAAGGGAAAACTCAACATAAATCGGCCAAGGACCCAGGAGGCCTTAGCAGACATGGCGAGCAGCGAAACACGAGGGCATGAGGGGCTTGTTTGGTGCATGACTGACGCATGCACCAAAGATCTGCTTAGCTATAACGTTTGAGGCCGCTCGCTGGACAAAGCTAATGGCAGCGCAAACGAATGCCAGGTGTCATTAGCAATGCTGTTGGCATTTTGATGAGCGAAGGGATGTTCTTTGATGCTGATCACAGAGCGCCTAAGCAGCAAATCGAATAAGCACATGAATGTGTGCAGCTAACAAGAAGAAGGACGATTTTCTCGCTTAGTCATACATGCTTCCTTGTCCGCATGAACCCTTGAGTGGATAAACGTCTCAAGGAGGGCGTTTGCCCTGTTCCAGTTTTCAAGGGTAACTGAATTGCCAGAAAAATTGCGCAAAGCGGCGCCGTAGCAAAAATTCTCCATTAAAATGACATAAGCCTCCACATCAAACGCTTCGATGCGCTCCAGCTCTATAAGTCTGTTTAATAACGGCAACAAATAAGTCCTGGGAAGATCGATAAACCGCTTATTGATAATATCGCGGCTCATTTCGTCCGTTCTTTGCTCGCATGCAGCGATCAAGACAATTCGATCCATTATCGCTTGGTAATCTGGATCATAATAGAAGAAGGCCTTCTGTATGACGCTAATTGGATCCGCTGTCTCCGCCTCTTTCAACAGTTCACTGAGGCTAGGCTCCACTTTGCTTCGAACGTTGTCGAATAAGGCATAAATCTCTCTAAGAATCTCTGCTTTGGATTCATAGTGGTTGTATATTGAAGCAGCCCTAATACCGCATTCTTTTGCGATATCCTTCAGTGTCACCTGATTGTAGCCATAGTCAGAAAAAAGAAACACAGCTAC
>JAITGT010000038.1 GCA_031280495.1 Eubacteriaceae bacterium | reverse complement strand
CGCGTTGCGATGGAATTCAGGGAATTTGGCCTGTCTGAGGAAGACTGCGCGGCGTATGCCGGCAATGGGCAGAAATGGGAAGGCTCAGAAGAATAAAAGCGCCCAAATGGCGTATACTTCATAGAAAAACACAACCAGAACCGTGTGGGGAAGCAGAATCGTGTATAGGCTTATGCGCCTTTCGCAGCTAAAAGAGGGGCAGTCTGCCCAGATTGTCGCCGGCATGCAAGGGCTGGAACAGGGAAATTCCATCAAAAGAGGGCCACACGGCACCTACTCAGTTGGCGGAATGCCAGTGGCGCTTGGGGAAAGCGGCCCAGGCTCCGTCATCGTCGCCGTCCCCATCGAAAGCAACTACTATTTTCGCTAGCGCCTGCCGCCGCATTTGCCGCAGGCGCTCGGGGCGGGGCAACAGCCGTTCAGCTGAAAAGATCTAAGGCTAGGCAAACTGCCTAAATTGCAGATGCTGCCACTGTAGCTTCAACACTTTAGGCCCATCGCCTCCAGGGCGCGTTTTGGCGGCAGGATGGCGGCCCTGCCCTTGGCCGCAAGCCGGCAAAGGGCGGCGAGCCGAGAGGGGCGAGCTGCCAATCTTCGCCTGCTGCCTAGAACGGCTTTCTCCTCCATTTTCCTTTTGGAAACGCATACTCCCCGCGCCTAAGGGCAGAGTGCTCTTGCGGTTTTTGGGGCCGTGCGCATCGCGCCGCCCATGGCCTAGGACGCTACCCGATGAGGGGGAAATGGGCGCTATGGCAGAAGCTGTTTCTTTTCGCCAGCGCGAATATTGCCGCAGACTAAAAAGAGAGCCAAAAGGAAGCGCGGTTTGCCGCTGCTCTGCAAGGCGCAAGAGGGCCGGCTCCCAAGGGATGCTGCCGCCGGCGCTTGCTGAGCATTTTATCATTTTGGCGTTGCTTTTTTTTTCGCCTGTCGGTATAATACCGAGAGTGCAATGAGCGGCCATGGCGGAATAGGCAGACGCGCTAGATTCAGGTTCTAGTCTGGGTTTCCAGGTGGAGGTTCAAGTCCTCTTGGCCGCACTTCACTGCTGCCGCCTGCTAAGGCAGGCAGGCGCTTTTTTTTTGCCCTGTATGCGCCGGTTTTTGCTGCGCAGGGCGGCGCTGTTTCTTAACTGCGCCGGAACATAATATAATAGCTCATAGGGCAAAGCCAGATGCCTGCTGCATAAATCGCGCCGCCCGTTTGGAAGCAGAAAGCGCGGCGCGCATTTCGAAGATGAATATTTAGCTGCAAAAGGAATCCAAAGCGCCCTCGCATAGACGGGGAAAGGGCATTTTCCGGCACATTTCGAAAACAGCCTGAGCTAGCCTTAGAAACGAAACATGCCGCTTAGCTCCCATTGCCTGGGAGGGCGCTCTGATGTATCTTTAGGATGAAAGCGTGAAAAGGCCCTTTCGCAAGATTGGCGATCGATTCGCCTTCTCGCGCATTGTGTTTGGCTGCTTTTCCCCAGTGGATGTTTGCCGGGCGCTGCAATCTCGCCATTCGGGAACACAGGCGGAAAGCCGCCTGAGCATTGGGAGAGCCGGCAGCGCGCCGCAAAGAGGCGGCCTGCCTGGCAAAGAGCAGTTTCGCGGATTCCGGGCTGGGCATGCGGTTTCGAAGGCAAGGGAGGCGCGCCGCATCTTTTTCTTTTATATTGCGCCTAACTGAGGAGAAGGGAGAATGAGGATGGTTGCCATACGTTGCGCAAAGGCGAAAGACGCGCCTGCAATTCACCGCCTGAACAGGGATTCGCTGGGATATGACGCAAGCTTGGAGGAAACGAAGGAACGGCTTTCCCGCATTTTGGGAATGGAGCAGTTTCGCATTTTTGTTGCGGAAGAGGACGGCAAAACAGTGGGTTATGTCGAGGCTTCAGACTACGAACTGACATACAGGGATCCATTTAAGAATGTGCTGGCGCTGGCCGTTGACGAGGGGCTGCGAATGAAAGGCGTTGGCAGGGCCCTTCTCAAAGAGGTGGAAGGCTGGGCCATGGAAGAAGGGTGCATTGGCGTGCGCCTTGTGTCTTCCACATACCGCATTGGCGCTCACCAGTTCTATGTTAATTGTGGATACGAAAAAATTAAGGAGCAGGCGCAGTTTGCCAAAAGGCTGCAATAGGGCGTCCAGCGAAAATGGTGGATGCAGCCCTGCAAGAAAACGGGAGTGTTGGCTAAATAGCGTTGGCTCGACGAAACAAAGCCAATCCAGTTAGGCGAAATAACTGCATTTTCGCCATGTCTTTTGATGAAAGTTTTTTGGAAGGCACGATTATGCGGAAAGCGCAGCCATGAGATTCGCCCGCGAAATTCACGGGGTTCCTATGGCGGGAGCGCACAATCCATTTTTTAAGAAGCCATTGCAAAGCACTTTTCCTGAGAAGGCAGCTGCCATAGGCCGGCATAAGCTTTTTCTTCGCATTCTTTTAAGCCTTATAGCTGTAAATCAAATTTTCTCAAATTTTCTTTAATAGGCAGATATGAAAAAGCTGCTTGGCAAATGACTGCAGTGGCAATCCTTGGCACTGGGCTTATCGGCAGGCATCTATAGCACCGCAAAAAAGCATTGCAGCAAGAAAGCGAAATGGGCAAGCAGAATTTGCAGACAAGGCAGGGACTAAGAATGTTAGGTGATATGGCCACTCCAGAAATGCTTGATGAATGGAAGCGTGTATGGCGCGAATACAGACAGCGCTTGAAGCCAAATCGGAAAACAGGGCAAGAAATCATAGATTTTCTGAAGTCAAAGTATTCTCTAACTGAATTGCATGAGGATAAGTATCTTGACGTCGTCGCCAGCAATGTTCTTCAGAATGAACCGTATTTGCAGAAACTCCCCCCAAGCACAAAGCCTCTGCCAAAAGCCTTTGCTGTCAATAACACTGGTTCTGCACAATTGCTGTTTGAAAATCAAGACAGCGTATTCGCCGGAACTGAGATTTTTGTTGGCATAGACCTTAAAAGCGGCTATTATTGTGTCGAGGGAAGCAGCTTTCTTTGGGATGAGCTTTGTGCCTATCAAGGTGTAGATGAAAAAGATCTAGAAAATGTTTATTGTGTGGCGCAATATATATCTTGCTTGAAACGATTTGGTTTGCTTGAAAATTAATGATCGGAAGTCAATAAATTCAAGTTGTAGGAAATGTTAAGCATTATAGCATAAGTGCAAAATTGATGGCTGTGTATGTTTTGTATGCGGGGGTGTTGCATGATTCTAGAAACCGAAAGAATGCATTTGCGGGAAATGCAGCAGTCCGATTATCCTGCGTTATGCAAAATATTACAGGATGAAGAAGTCATGTATGCCTATGAGGGCTCTTTTTCTGATGAAGAAGTGCATCAATGGCTTGACAAACAATTAGAGCGATATAAGGATGATGGTTTCGGATTATGGGCAGCCGTTTTGAAGGAAACAAATGCGATGATTGGGCTATGCGGGCTTACGATGCAGGACTATGTCAGTAAACAAGTGCATGAAGTGGGCTATTTGTTTCAAAAGGCGTTTTGGCATAATGGATATGCCACTGAAGCGGCCATTGCTTGCAAAGAGTATGCATTTAGTGAACTAAATGCTGATGAAGTGTTTTCAATTATTCGAGACACGAACATACCCTCTCAAAATGTTGCCAGAAGAAATGGCATGACCGTTTGCGGAAGATTTATTAAACACTATCGCAACGTTGATATGCCTCACTTAGTGTTTTCAGTGCAGCGCGCTTAATATCATAATTCACATTTCATGCTTGACAGATACTGTGAAATCATTTCATGCAATCATAAAGGCGGCTCGTCCAGGTGGCATGCCGATTTTTATATATTGTTGAAATCGGTACAAAAATGTACATTTGCGGTGCAATGCCACCGTTGGTATGAGTGTTTTCCTTTGGCTATTAGCGCGTTTTCTGGAACAACTAACCGGGGACACGACTTTATTCTTTGGCTTTTTTTGTGTTTATTATAGCGGTCATCATGACTTAAGCAAGACTAAAAATGCCATATATTGTGAATGCCCCCTTTCGCCTTGCCACTTACTGAAAGCGCTGTAAAGCCCCTGGCGTTAGCTGTGGGTATATAGCGCGGTTTTGGTTTTATTGCGCATTGTGGCGCTATTTGCTTCATAGAACACACAATAATGATACAGTAGGCAATCATCTGTTGGGCAGAACTGTATGTGCCGTCAAGTGCAAGGCGACTAAAGGCTATACAGGCAAAAATCTGTGGCTTCCCATAAAAGGAAGCCAGCCTAAACTGCTATATGCACTGGATAGTGGCGGGTCAATGGCACTGTTCTTAGCTTAAGGCAGAAGAGAGTCTTTTTTTTGATCTTCTTTTGCACTTGAGAATTCCCCGCTGTTCGGCGTGGGGAGTGCCAAGCTGGAGTTCATTGAAACTCTGAGCATGTCACCAATGCCTGATCGCCCATTGCGCTCTGTGAAGCAACAGCCAATCTTCCGCTATTCCCAGTCGGAAGCCCAATGCCATGGGTGTTTTGACGCTTTCACTCATCTGCAAGCTCTAGAATATCCATAAACAACTCCTCAAGAATCCTCTTGTCACCATTCACTGTGCCATCCATATATCGGTTGAAGACCTCATCTTCGCTCTCAACTTCCAAGAAAAGGTCAAATCCGCGCTCTCTTGCCAGAGATAGAATGACTTCTCGCTGGCACCTGCCGTTGCCTTCCCGAAACGGGTGCATATGGTACAGATTGCCTAAAATCGCTGCAAGCTGCTTCGCAATTTCGGTCTTTGTGTTCGAGGTTTCGTTATACATCCTAAAAAGGCCATTCATGTATTCCTCGCCAGTGTCAAAAGCAGCCCTCGTCATAAAAGCATTGTCAGACTTCGAGATATCGACCTTGCGATATTCACCCGCCCACGTATACATATCTTGAAAAAGACAGCGGTGAATTGCTCGCACATCTTTCATTGAGCGAACGACGATGGGCTTTATGCTGAGTTCCAATACCCTCTCCGCACTCAACTGGTATTCCTTTTCCAATGCGAGGGATTGGTCATGGATTTCTAGCTTGTTGCGGAGCGTGGAGGTGTTCGGGTAGGTATACTCGGAGTCCGGGTCGTCATAGCGGCAGGATTCATACTGATTGCGAGGCATCAGCTTCCTCCCTTAGTGTTTCTGCTTTTTTCTTTAAACGCAGAACATCGCCTTTGCTTGGTTCCCAACCCTCAAACATATTGGTGCTCAAAGCGTGCCATACCCTACGGAAGTCCCTCTTGTTGTCAAAAGAGATTCCCATAATGGTCAATTTGGTCCTATTCACATCTAGTTTCATTTGCTATTCAGACTCACTTTCTTATGTAAACATCTATTTAACCAATGCTTTTTTCATGTTTTCGAGCTTTCTAGAATCACGCTGATGAAGGGTAATGAGGTGGTCGAGGTGCTTAAATGTTGCCCCGATTTGAGCTTGTTCGTTCATATCAGACGGCACCGCAAACACTGTTTTTGATACAACGCTCCAGTCTGAACGGGGCATTTTAGAACCCGTTGATAGGTTGGAAACCGTTTGATATTTCGGGGTTTGAATTAACGTATAGATGAACTCTGAATTTGTGCCTTGTGGGCGCAAAACCCACCAATCGCCAACCGCAATGCCTGTAAAATCAGGCAATAGCCAGTTTTGCAGGTAGGGACGCAGTTTGCCGAAAAGAACATCGCCCGGCTCAAAATGGATGCCGCTCTTGCTACTGTTCTTCTCATAAACATCCTTATTGAGTTGCCCTTGCCCAGAAACAAAATCCCTCATACTCGACACGAGAAAGTTCGGCCTCGCCAATTCCTGCCGTTGAAACGCGTAAACCAATTCATCAAACTTCCGCTGTTCCCAGCGAATGTCATTTGTGTAGCAGGCAAGCTACCTATCCTCACCTACACTCTGCTTTTATTCAACAGCCACTCCGCAACATTCAGTTTACGGATGCCATCGTATCCGGATTAACATCTGCGTCGGCAGTTAGCAGATATTTTGGGTTTGAATCGCGGATTTCCTTCAAAGGCGCCAGCTCACGTTCCAGTATCGCCTTATCTGTTACCATCCAGGCTACTTGGTAGTACGACACATAGCCACTGTAATCAACCGCGATAAAGTCAACTTCCTTGTCACGCAACTTCCCAATATAAACTTCTCTGTTGCGACGACGCAACTCAAGATACACTGCGTTTTCTAGTAAGTGTCCACGGTCATCCGAAAGCTTTCTTCCTAAGCGAACTCGTCTAAAAGATGGGTCTGCCAAATAATATTTATCCAATGTTTGGAGGATTGATTTGCTCTTAACGTTATATCTTGGCACTTTGTATAGCAGATATGCATCAGTCAGGTAGCCTAGGTATCGTCCAACTGCTCCTTTGTCGATGGAAGTGCCATTCGAGCGCAGGGTGTCCGATATAGAACGGGGTGAGACGAGAGAACCGGTTGAGTCAAGGATAAAGTCTAGAATTTTCTCAAAGGCCTGCCGATTGGTTTTGGTGTGGCGAGCAAAAATATCCTTCTCGATAATCGTGTTCATCACTCCGGATGTAAAGGCATCAGATTGTTGGAGGGATTTGTCCTGTAGCGTTACAGCTTGAGGGATACCGCCCTGATAAATGAACTGCGCCAAACTTTCTAAGGTATGCATAGTTGGCGCACTTGAGGTGGCTTCGCAATATTCGGCGTAGGAAAATGGGAGCATGGAGATTTCGATGTACCTACCGGTAAGTAGGGTCGCCAATTCGCCAGACAAAAGCCATGCGTTGGAACCAGTTACATATAAGTCCACATTCTTCTTGATAAAAAGACTGTCCACCATGCGCTCAAAACCTGCAATATTTTGTACTTCATCAAGGAAAACATAGTTCATTGAGTCTAGTATCAGTCGATTTGCAATATGACGGTGAATTTCTCGGTAATCTCCAATGGATAGCGTGTCCAAGTCCTCGAAATTGTAGAACTGTATCTGACTTTCTTGAACAGTGGCGCGTAGTTCAGTAGCAAACATCTCAAACAAGGTTGATTTGCCGCAGCGCCGCATACCAGTCACGACTTTAATGAGGTGTTCGTCCTTTAAGTCGCGGAGATTCTGCATATATGGGCGCCGTTCAATTAGTCTCATTTGGGTCAGTTGAAAATTGAATTGCAACAGTAAAGTGGCCCATTCGGGACCCCTTGTGCTATCATAAGATTACTACAAAATATATGAAGCGTGAGGGCGACATGAGCCACTATTGCAATGATACCATCCGAACTCCGTCTTTCAACCACTTGTCCAT
>JAITGT010000015.1 GCA_031280495.1 Eubacteriaceae bacterium | reverse complement strand
CGGCTGCACAGTGCCCGTGCGCTGGACCTAGGGCGCTGAGGCTCCAGCCACTTCATGCTGCTTAATGATTCGGCCAACACAAGTGTAGCCTGGCGTCAGCTGTTTTGCGAATGCATCGCCAGGGGGCCCCCTTATTTGCGCGGCGCAGCCAATCGCTTACTAAACCCTGTGAGACAGCCATGCTGTGTCTTCGCTGATGCAGCGCTGGCGCCATGACGCAGGCAATGCCATGGATGAACATCCTTATTCTGCATATTGGCAGATGGCACGCAATCAATGCTTGCTAAAGCCATAAAGCTTCCCTCTCCTCCCGCTTAGAGAAGATGGAGAGGGGCGCTGCGCAGACTTTGGCCAGAGCGCATTTTTCAAGGCGAGCGCGCCCTGCGCCCGCAGCCGCTTTCAGTCCTGACGCGCAAAGCCGCCTGACTCGCCTGTGGCATTGCCGCGCTGCCATCAAGGCAGCCAGTCACTTGCTCTGAGTTCGTTCATGCCGCTTCGCCCCCATGAATCTCCCACCCAGCAGAAGGGCACTGTTGGCATAATTTTGCAGAGGAAGGAGGCCCTCGCCATGCGGTTACGAAAAGACAGGCTGGCGCCGCCTGCAGAAACGCACTCCGGCTCAGCGTTTGCCGCGCATCAAGCTGCTTGCCCAAGATGTTCGTTCAGTGCCTTGCCAATGAGCGCGAAACCGCCCCTTCCCAAGTGGCTTTGTCAATATCTTTGTCAGATCCCCTAAAAAAAGGCGATTGAGAATAAACGTTTTTCAAAAAACACCAATGAAAACAATTGCGCATCGCTGCCTGCCCTTCTTGTCATTATTCGTTAAACCGTATATTCTTTACACAGACGAATTAACGGAGGCTCAATCATGGACTACGTATCAACAAAAGAAGCTGCCGAAAAATGGAGCGTCTCCGAACGCCGCGTCCAAAAACTTTGTGAAGAACAGCGAATCCCTGGCGCTGTTCGTTTCAGCAGAGTGTGGGCGATTCCCAAAGATGTGCCAAAACCCGCTGACGCCAGAAAGAAAAGCGAACGGAGATGACATTATGCAGACAGTCTTAATTGTTGAGGACGATCAAACCATCCGCAGGGAACTTGAGATTTTACTTGAAAAATACGGCTATGCAGCCAAAGCCACAGACGATTTCAGCAACGCAGCAGCATGGATTCTTCAGCAGCAGGCACACCTTGTTTTGCTGGACATTAACCTTCCCTACTGCGACGGATTGCACATTTGCCGCGAAATTCGAAAGAACTCCGCGATTCCCATTATCATTGTGACCAGCCGGAGCGGTGATGTAGACGAACTGATGGGCATGAGCTTAGGCGCAGACGATTTTGTTCGTAAACCGTATAACATACAGGTTTTGCTTGCGCGCATTGAGAATGTGCTGCGGCGCGCCAGCGCAGGCCAAATGGATGACATCCTCCGCGTGGGAGAAATTGCCTTAAATTTGGGCAACGGCACTATTAGCCTCGGGAAGCAGTCGCTAGAGCTTACGAAAAATGAGTTGCGGGTTCTGCGGCTGCTGATGAAGAACCAAGGAAAGATCGTCTCGCGTGAGCAAATCATGCTAGAGCTGTGGCAGTCCGACGAATTTGTGGACGACAACACTTTGACAGTCAACATTGGGCGCCTGCGCAAAAAGTTGGGGGAGATCGGCGCGGAGGGGCTGATTCAAACCAAGCGCGGGCAGGGGTACATGCTGTGAGCTGCCTGTCGTTTTTGAAGGACAAGGCATTTTTTGCATTTACCGCTCTGATCACCGCAGGTTACAGCCACTTAATTTTAACCGCGCTGGGGTGCCCCGTTTCGCTGAGCCTCTCCGCAAGCGCTCTTTACCTAATGGGCGGGGCTGTTGCCCTGCTGCACGAATATGCAAGAAAGCGCGCGTATTACAGGCGCTTGCACACCCAGCTTTCAGAGCTCCCGCAAAAGCGGCTGATTTCTGAAGTCATGGAGCTTCCGACTTTCAGCGAGGGGGCTATTTTGCAGGATATTTTGAAAGCCGCGAATAATTCCATGAATGACGAGGTTGCGCGTTTGGAAAAAGCCAACCGGGAATACCGGGAATATGTGGAACTATGGGTGCATGAAATCAAGACGCCCATCAGCGGTGTGCGCCTGATCTGCGAAAACAACGGGTATGGCAGGGTTGCGGAGGAAGTCGAGAAAATCGAGAAATATGTGGATCAGGCGCTGTTTTACGCTAGAAGCGAATCTGTGGAGAGAGATTATGCCATACAGGAGCTGGAAGTGCAAAGCTTGGTTGGCAGGGTGGTCAAGAGAAACGCGAAATATTTGATTGCCCATAAAATCGATATAGAGCACCGCGCCAAAGGGCGGGTATACGCCGATCCCAAGTGGCTGGAATTTATTCTGCAGCAGCTTTTAGACAACGCCGTCAAATATGGGGCAAAAACCATTGCGTTTTCCTTTGAAAACAGCACGCTCACCATGAGTGACGATGGCGTGGGCATCCCGAAAAAAGACTTGCAGCGTGTGTTTGAGCGCGGTTTTACAGGCGAAAATGGCCGCAAAACCGCCCACTCCACCGGAATGGGGCTGTATTTGTGCAAGCGGCTCTGCGACAAGATGGGTCTTGGCATTGCAGTGCGTTCAGAAGGTGGGACAGAGGCATCCGTTACATTTCCCGCAAACCCTTATGCAGTATTTATGTAGGCAAAATATGCGCCGAAAAGTGCGGCAGTTCCCAATGTGACGGTTTTGTTAGGGTATTGTCAGCTAAATCAATGGCAGGACGCGCCGGGAAGTGGCAAGATGAGAGCATCAAAGCCAAAGGAGATTTATTCTATGGAGAACAAATCAAGGCAATTGAGTGAGGGCAATTGGAAGCTCAAACAGGGGCTTTCGGGCAATGCGACTAAAATAATCGCCGTTGCGCTCATGGTGTTTGATCATCTGCACCAGATGTTCACAGCGCAGGCTCCGGAATGGTTTACCATGCTGGGGCGGCCCGTCCTGCCGGTATTCCTTTTCATGTGCGCTGAGGGATTCTACTACACCCGCAACCGCAAGCGCTACCTGCTGCATCTGCTTGTTGGCTATTGGATAATGAGCATTGGCAACTGGCTGATTGAGCGGATCTTCCCGATGATTGGCCGTGAAAACCAGGTAGTGCTGATAAATAACGTTTTTGGCACGTTGTTTATGGTCGCGCTCTACCTGCTGTTCATTGAATACTTAAAATCCGGCATTCGAGAGAAAAATCCTAGGAAGATCGTTGGCGGCGCGCTTCTTCTGTTGGCGCCTATCGCTTTCGCTTTCGTTGGCTTCTTCTTGATGATCATTCCCGTCGCCGGAACCATAGTTTTCATGCTCGTGCCAAACCTGCTTACGGTAGAGGCCGGCTTCGGCGCCGTGCTGCTTGGCATCGCGTTTTATCTGCTGCGCAAATGGCGCTGGGCGCAAATAGCGGCGCTTGCGGCGATATCCATGCTAAATTTCTTTACGAGTATGGGAAGCGGCAGCATTCAGTGGATGATGGTGTTTGCGATTATCCCGCTGCTGCTGTACAACGGCAAGCGCGGCGGGGGCAGCAAGTATTTCTTCTATGTGTTTTATCCCGCGCACATCTGGCTGCTCTACATGATCGCATGGCTGTTGCAGCGCTAAATTCGATACGAGGAGATGTCAATAATGCAAAAAATACTGCAGGTTCGTGATTTGGAAAAACTTTACGGAAGCCGGGGCAGCGTCACAAAAGCGCTGAATGGCATCAGCTTTGATGTTGCCAAAGGCGAATACGTGGGCGTGATGGGAGCGTCGGGCAGCGGCAAAACCACGCTGCTCAACTGCGTCTCCACCATTGACACCGCTACATCAGGCAGCATTCAAATTGGAAACATGGATATCGCAACGCTGAGATCAGGCCAGCTTGCCGATTTCCGCTGCCGCAAGCTGGGGTTCATCTTTCAGGACTATAACCTTCTGGACACCCTAACCGCTTTTGAAAACATCGCGCTGGCGCTGGCCATCGCGAAAGCATACCCACGCGAAGTAAAGCGCAGAGTGAGCGACATAGCCGAAAAGCTAGGAATTGCGGATGTTCTGAACAAATACCCCATCCAGATGTCTGGCGGGCAGAGGCAGCGTGTGGCGTCCGCGCGGGCGATCGTCACCAATCCTGCCCTAGTGCTTGCGGACGAGCCTACCGGCGCGTTAGACAGTAAATCCAGTCAGGCGCTTTTGGTCAGTTTCCGCGCCATGGTGAAAGAACTGCAAAGTACCATCCTTATGGTCACGCATGACCCGTTTTCTGCTAGTTACACAGACAGGATTTTATTCATCCGTGATGGCAGGCTGTTTACCGAGTTGATTCGTGGCGAAGACTCCCGCAAAGAGTTTTTCGACAAAATTATGGAAGTTATGACGGTGATTGGAGGCGAAGCTGCATGAGTGCCTTCACGCTGGCCTTTCGCAATGTGCGCAAAAGCTTTCGCGACTACAGCATTTATTTCCTCACTATAATGATCGGAGTCGCACTGTTTTATATCTTCAATTCGCTCGAAAGCCAGTCAGTTATGATGGAATTGACTCAGGACTCAAGACTGACATTGCTTGGCATATCGGAAGAAATGGATATGCTCTCCGGGTTTGTGGCAGGCATTCTTGGGTTCCTCATTGTGTACGCCAATGCGTTCCTTGTTCGCAGACGCAAAAAAGAGCTGGGAATCTACATGATATTGGGCATGAAAAAAGGCAAAATATCCGCCGTCCTGCTGGTGGAAACATTTTTGGTGGGGTTAAATTCCCTCACCGTTGGCATTCTTTTAGGCGTATTTCTCTCTCAAGGCATGGCACTTGTTACAGCCCGGCTGCTCGGCGTGAGCGTCAGCCGATTTGCTTTTGTGTTTTCTGCAGACGCAGTCCGCGAATGCATACAGAATTTCGGTATTGCGTTTATTATTGTGGTGCTGTTTAATGTGCTCAACATCAACCGCCAAAAACTGCTGAACCTAATCTACGCGGAAAAAAAGACGCTTCAATTTCACAAAATCCCTATGCCAATCTCAGTCACCCTGTTTGCCATCAGCGTGGTTATGCTTGCTGTTGCGTACCGCTTAATGCTCACAACCGGCTTTATCGGCTTTTTCGACGCAACAAAGCGCATTGCGCAGCTGATTGCCGTTATCTTGGGCGTTGCGGGCACACTGCTGTTTTTCTTTTCGCTCTCGGGGTTTTTGCTTCGGCTGATCTCCGAACTTAAAGGCGTCTATTTCAGTGGGCTGAATATGTTCACGCTAAAACAGCTCAGCAGCAAAATGCACACGGCGTTCGTGTCGCAGACCTTCGTGTGCCTGATGCTCTTTCTAGCCATCTCCGCAATTTCGGTGGGCTACTCTATGTCATCTGCCCTGCGCGATCATCCCAAGGAAACCACCGCTTCAGTCGCCATCGCATATATGTCGTTTTACATTGGATTGGTATTCTTGATCACATGCGCAAGTGTGCTGGCAATTACGCAGCTGTCCGAGTCCAGCGACAATCAGGAGCGTTACAGGCTCCTCGAAAAGCTGGGCGCATCGGCCAAAATGCTGTCGCAAAGCCTGTTTACCCAAATACTGACTTACTTTCTGCTTCCTTTGGCTTTGGCAATCGCCCATTCCTTTATTGCCATCAAAGTGATGGGCAAACTGGTAGAGCTGCTGGGCAATATAGACATTTTCGCGACAAGCCTGGCTGCAGGAGGGCTGCTTGTATTAATCTACGGCGGGTACTTTATTGTGACATACTTGAACGCCCGCAAAATGATCCGGTTGAGGCAGTAGGCTGCCAAAGAGCTGCGCGAGCCATGCCCGTTAATCACGCCGCCTGCGCCTCTATGCAGCTGTTGGAAGCTGTGGCGAAGCGACAACAGCCAATCCCACCATGCTTTCAGCCTGAGCAGCGGCCTCTGGCGCATTTGCGGGTCAAATCAGGACTGCTTTGCCGGAATGAAAAACCAGCGGCGCAGCTTGAAACCGCCGCGCCTCCGCCAATCGCCAGGGAAGCCATCGGATATGCACAGATGCTTTTGTTTTTTAGCCAAGATTGCAGGAGAAGAAACGATTGCTATTGAGCATAGAAATGAGGCCCGCATTGTTGAGCTGCCAGCATGAAAATGATTTGGCTGGGCATCTGCGAAGACGGTTCCAGCGCTGCCGAAAGCAAGCAGCTAACGCGGTTCAATAGTGTTGGAGCGCGCAGGACAAGATGCGCAGCGACCGCTTTTATGCCTGGGATTTCATGTGGCAAGGCGCCGCGGCGGGCGGATTGGCTTGGGGCTTAGGGGAGGATATGAAGCAATGGACTTTCCCGGCGGGCTGTCTGCTGAAAAATTATGCAGGCGATGGCGCGCAAATCGCATACTTGAGCGTAAAAAATGGGTTGAGGAAAGCAACTGCTTCGCCTCGGTCGAATGCCGAAATTGTCTTTGGCATTTCATTGGCGCCGAAACCGCGAGAAAAACTTGGGTATACAGCCAATACGATTTTTGTTTTCCCATTTTGGAAAGGGAAAGTCCAAATGAGTGAGCCCGCATGGAAATCCTAGCTCGCCCCAATAGCTATAGCCCAAAGAAAGCCAGAGTTTATCAAAGCAGCGGAGAAGATGCGCTTAGCTGAAATTCTTGCAGTATTGACCAGAAAACATGCGCCTGCTGCGGACAAGGCAGAAACTCACTGGCTGCAGGAATTGGCGTGCCGATCTGCGTTGAACATTTGGATACGAAAGCAATGACGCGCATTGCTTTTCGGGAAGGGTGGCGCTGGCAATGGATTGGCATATTTTCCCCCATGCTGTCATGCAAGCTCGCGAAGCAAGGCAAAGGCTGAAAAGGCGTGCCCTTCCTGCAAGATATGCTCAGCGTGTGGCGCGATATTGAGCGAGATCTGCCGCTTTCATGCGAGCCTGCCATTTGCGCCCGGAAGTGACGCAAACGCAGCAACTAACATTGAGCGCGACGGGCGCAAGCACTGAATAAAACGCGAGGCGCGCAGGGCCATCTCGGCAAATATTCTAACAATAGGAGAAAGGTGTCAAGAAGCCCCGCATAGCAAGCTTCTGCCCGGATGCGGTTGAGGTATTTTGCGATGCCACACTTCCCCAATCGGCAAAGCAAGTGCATTGCGCTGCTTTTTCCTATGCCACTTGCTGCTCGGCAAGCGCGTACTCAACGGATGTCGCTCAATTCTCGGCGCCGCCAAGCACAGTTCGAAACTCCCCATCGGCCGGCACGCCGAGGGTTTGAAGCTCCCGGCAGGCCACCTAAAACGCCTTTTTTCCAAGTCGCATAAAATGCAGCCACATCCATCTTCATCCCACTCTGAAATTTTGGCCGCTCTTGATTCAACTGCACAGCATTGCGCGCACAGCACAATGTGTCCAGCTGCATATAATTTTGCCCATTTATACTTTTCTCTTGTACGCTCGTCTGCCAGCGAGACATGCCTCTGGCCGCCAGCGTATCGGTGCAGCGCCCGGCAGGCTTTTCGTCAGGGCATTTTGATAGGCAGCGCTTCGGCAGCGACGCGCTGCCGAGCTCATTCAGAGGCGAAACTGCAGGGCAGCGGCGCTCTTTTTAGCTTGCCATGCGCATTGCCAAACGGCTGCCGTAATGGAATAGCAATCAGACAAAATTGTCGTTATGAACGATAAAGAACACGAAAGAAGCATCTGTTTAGGGCTTTGCTCCCTTTTCGGCGTAACATGCAATAGAAAGGCACTGTACATGGGTTCCCGTGTTTGTGCCTCCAAAGAAAAGGGGAAATGATCATTGAGCCATTCATGCAAAAATGAGCGCTGCGCCTGCAAAGCTCATGGCGCGGATAACAGGCGCGACCGCGAGCGCGCTGTTATTGCCGGTCCGCCCGGGGAGACGGGGCATCAAGGCCCAAAAGGCGACATCGGCCCTGCCGGGCCGCGCGGCGTGCGCGGCGATGTGGGTCCGCAGGGCGATCCAGGCTGCCAGGGCCCGCCTGGCGCAAAAGGAAACCCCGGGCCAATAGGCCCGGCAGGGCCACGTGGCCCTGCTGGGCCAAAAGGCGATCCCGGCTCTCGCGGGCCACAAGGCAATGTTGGCGCAGAAGGCCCGCCCGGCTCGATTGGCCCTCAAGGCGTTGCAGGCGATCCCGGCCCGGAAGGGCCTTGCGGCCCAATTGGGCCGCAAGGCCCGCAAGGCTCAAAAGGATGCATAGGGTCGCAAGGGCCTCAAGGCGACCAGGGCGCCAAGGGAGATAAGGGCGACAAGGGCGATCCAGGCGCCAAGGGCGATAAAGGCGACAAAGGAGATGCCGGCCCGACAGGCGCCGCCGGAATAAGCGGAAGTCCAGATTATTTGCGCTTTCACCAAAGCCAAGATCAAACAATTGCTGGGTCAGGCGCAGTGAGATGGTCCTCGCCTTCTGTTGACATCTCAGGAAACGCAATTCTATATGGCAATTTGCCTAACGAGTTTATTAGCCTTATGGAACCCGGAGTATACGAGATTGGCTACTACGTCATGGTTGCTGCGGTGCAGATCTCACTGCCCTTTTGGGTTGAGACAGATATAATCAGCAGCACGCCGTCAGTCGCGAATGTCGCAGGCAGCCATAAAGCGTTTAACTTTACCGCAAACGCTCCAACGGGCCGCATGTTTTTGTCATCCAATACGATTACTGATAGAATCTCTGCTGCGACTACCATTAGCTTCAATGTCATGCTGAGCGGCATAGGCATCATCGCGCTTAGTGACGCTACCATCATTGTTAAAAAAATAGGATAACCAGCCACTGCCTGTAAAGCTAAAAAAGCCCTCTCAGTCTCTTTTGCCGCTTTGCATTTGCACTATAGCATTATGAAGCGCTCACGTTTGCAAAAAGCAAGGGGCTTCACAGTTAGTTTTGAAGCATGCCCTAATTTGTTTGAAGTTTTCTCTGTACAACGCTAAAGGCGCAGCACAGTACACGCGCAGGCAAGCATAAAAGTATTGCGATAGCAAGAAGTGTCAACATATGCATTGCATATTCTGATAGAGTATGCAATTGCTGCGTAATTCCATAGAGCAAAATGCCTACATTCGCAATCAATTCAGTCAAGAGCTTCAGCACAAGCCTTGCATTGTTTTATGCTTGCGAAATGGCGTAATAGTGAGCTTTCGCCGCCCACACCGTCGTCCGATTCGCACAGTTTCGCTTGCAGGCCGTCAGCCACTGTTTAGCCGCCCCACCTGTGCCGATGAGATTATAACTAAGCGTATTTTAGACGTGTGCACCCATCCTGCAAAAACCAGCCCTCCATATCTTCCTGCGTGACTTGCCTAAGCGCAGAGCCTGCCGCGTCTGCCAAGGCTTCCTGGGACCTTGTATTCTCTTCATTGAGTATTCCCTTAAGTTTTGCCCACATTATCTCAATCGGGTTCAAGTCTGGCGAATATGGGGGAAGATACAGTACATGGATTCCTGCCTTGAGAAAGGCCGCGCACGCCCTCGCCGCTTTGCGGGCCGACAAACTGGCCAGCACGCTCCCCCTTGGCAGCGAGGGCATCAGGAATTTCTCGGCATAGTCTGCGAAAATAGCTCCGTTAAGCGATCCCTCTAACATAAACGGGGCGAGGGACCCCTCAAGGGAAACCGCTGAGATGAGCGTCACTCTGGGCCTGCGCGCGTCTGGCACATGCTCTTTCACCCTGCCTTTGCCCCATCCGTACTGCTTTACTATTCCTATGTTTATTCCAGTTTCGTCTAAAAAGCAATCTTGGAAGCCGGAATGAATTTTTGAGTTTTTACATATTCAGCCCTTTTTCTGTATTGCCGGGCGACTGCTGTTCCTCTGCGGCCAGCGTTTTTTTTAAAAGGTGTACCTAAGCCTTTTGAGGATGGCGTTTCGGACATCGTCGCGGCTGCATGAAAGCTGCAATTTCTCCATAATTTTAGGAATTGTCGTTGATGAGTCGGCATCAATTTCCTGCTTTATCCTTTCTAGGATCTCGTCGCTGATGACAGTGCGCGGGCCGTATGAGCGGGGCCTGGGATCTGTGCCGACAGTCTCTTTATACAGCTTTATAATACGGTTTGCTGATGTATGGCTAAGCATATGGTTTTCATCACATGAAGCCTTTACAAGAGCTTTCAAGGGAACATATGGTATAACCCCAAGTGAATACCGAAAAGACCCCAAACCAGTCGTTCTTCGCACAAAGATAAACCCTTTTGACCGATACTTTTTAGGATTGGGGGAGATTGGAATGATAAAATCTACAGATAATGTTAAAGTTTATTTTGTAGCTAGCTTGAAAATTGAATCGCTACAGATAAAACTCAAATTATTTTTCCCTTGCGCCAATCAACGAAATGTATAAAACTTATTCAACTATAGCGCATGCAGGCAGCGCAGGCAATTGCCTGAGGCATATTTTGCGCCGCCTGCTTCCCAGTCATGCGCCAGCAAGGCCAGCGGCTGGCGCCGCTGGCCTTGCTGGGGTGCGGGGGAGGGCGATGGGGCTATACTGGCGCTCCATAGAGCCTGTCCAGCTCCGCCTCGAAGAGCGCCTCTGGCGACTTGTATCCGAGGATGCGCCTGGGCAGCGCGTTGATGGCGCGCTCCGCCGCCTCTATTGCACCAAAGGGCAGCGCGCCAAGGCGCGCGCCCTTTGGCGCCGCCAGCCTTGCGAGCCCGTTGCGGCGCTCAACAGTGCCTTTCTCCCAGCTTGAATTCGGGTGCGTGAAATATGCGGCTGCCCCGATCCCGGAGCAAAGCCCCGCCATCTCGGCAAACTCGCTGCCGCTGTCGAATGTCAGCGTCTTGAATGCAGCAGCCCCATATTCCGCAAAGACGGCGGCAACGCCGTCTTTTGCAGCCTGCGATCCCTTTCCCGGCAGCAGCCTCATTATATATTTCCTGGTCTTCCTTTCGGCCATTGCGAGCAGGGCGCATCCGTCGCCGCCCCTTACCCCCTCCACTAGGGTCTGTTTTAATAACATTAGGCCCTTATGCGTATTCCAAAAATCACTATAATGGCCAAATGCGCAAACATTGCGTAGGTTGAGAGGAGTTTGTCGTATCTAGTCGCAAATCTTCTAAACTCCTTAATGCGGCCGAAGAAGCGCTCGACAACATTCCTGCCGCGGTACGGCGAAGGATCGAAGTCCCAGCCTGCCTTCATGCCCGCCTTTGGCGGCGCGTTGAGCGCGCCGCCAGAGGCGGAAACAAGATCCCTGATCTTTGC
>JAITGT010000001.1 GCA_031280495.1 Eubacteriaceae bacterium | reverse complement strand
TCTCGAAAAGGAAGGCCTCCGCGCTCTTGATTGGCCCTTCGCATTCGGCTAATATGTTCATGGAGGCATTCCCTCTGCTGTAAAATGGTTTAGCATCCATATTTTACATTAATGCAGTGGGTCTGTCTCCATATTTATACTTATATCGACACTGTCATTTTTTTCTCATTTACAGTTATAAAGATGTGCGCGAATTCCGCTGGCGTGAAGATGCAGTGCTGCGGCCGGTTCGGAAAGACGGCAAAATGCCAAGTGGGCGTTTTTCTGGCCAACGCGTCGCCATCCGCCTCTTTCGGCTGTCCCTGGAGCCTGTCTTCGCCGCATCCGTCGCCAGCAACTCCAGCATCCTGTGGGAAGGCGCCATGCTGGCGGAAGGCCCAAATGGCCCGATTGGGGTAAAGGGCAAACGGCTGCGATGCGTGGCGTGCCGCGCGGACGCCCGCGCGCTGCACCATGGCGGGCAATGGCATTTGGCTTTGCATAAGGGAATACGCAAACGGCGGAATAAAGCATTTCGCCTCAAACGCGCCGGAGGGCATGCCCCCCTCAGAGCTGGACAGGGCCGAGTCCCTGCGCTGGCCCATTGAGCAGCGCTTTTAGGAGTGCAAGGGCTTCCTCAGCATGCCGCACTATGAGTGCCGCACGCTGCAGGGCTGGAGGCGGCACATGCTTTTTGCCGCAATTGCCCCGCCTGTTTGCCCGAAGCCTGCAGCTCTCCCTAAAAAAAGGCACTCCCGCCACTTTAGCCATGGCCTCGCGGCTTATGGCCGCGCTGTTCAGGCACGCTTTGGAAGCGGAGCTTGCCCGCGGCTGCCAATTGCATTTGGAGATGCCACGCGGCGCATATGTCGCATGCGAAGCGAAGGCATTGCGCGATGCAGTACTATTAAGGCAAGCCGTAAATCAAAAGCGCAAGGAGATATGACTATGAACTCGAAAACACAAACCAACCTAATCGGCTACATCGTTATTTGTGTCAGCGAGTTCGCGGAGCGGTTTCGCCTTGATAGCAAGTCGGCTTACCGTTTTCTCGCGGCATATGGCGGCATTAAGTTTCTGGTCGAGCATTACGAGATTGAACACACGCTCGGACTGGACGACGCTATCGACGATCTAGAGAACATATGCCGTAAAAATGGGGGTGTCCTGCAATGATTCTTTATCACGGCTCAAACGTAAAGGCGGCGGAGATTGGCCTTGAAAAGTGCCGCCCATTTAAAGACTTCGGCAGAGGGTTTTATCTGACGGAAATTGAGGGGCAAGCGGTTCAAATGGCGGAGCGTGTTGCGCGGCTTTACGGAGGATTGCCCGTCGTATCCAAGTTCGCGCTTGACGAAGCGATTTGCGGCGATGAATCTCTGCGAATAATGAAGTTTGATGAGCCAAACAGAGACTGGGCGCTGTTCATCATAAACAGCCGCGATAGGAATTTTGCAGACGTGTCAAACGCGCTCTGCAATCAAGACGGCAAATATGATATGGCGTTCGGCGCAGTCGCAAACGACGGCATCGTGTAGCTATTCCGAACGTATCGCGGCGGGCTTATTGAGCTTGACGAATTAGTGCGCGGCTTGAAATATAAAAAACTGACTAATCAGTATTCGTTCCGCGCGGCGCGGGCGCTTGCGTATCTGAACCCTTTGGAGGTGTGATTGGTGGATAAGTTTAAAGCATTAGCCGAGGGCGTGACGCAGGACTTGGCGGCGTTCCTCTTGGAAGATGAGAATCTGTCTGTCGAAGCGGCGCTTGACAGGGTTTATAACTCCGTCTTGTTCGATAAACTTTCAGACAGGCAGACCGGGCTTTACCGCGAGAGTTCCGCCTACTGTTACTCGCTCCTGAAAGACGAATTGCTTAACGGAAAATTCGTTCAGGCGGAAGTGTAATATAGGCGCACATAACAGGATTGACCGATTTTCATTCAAGCATCCAATCATGGAATACCATAGGCATTGCCCGGCTATGCGCACCGCCTTGCCGCCAATAAACGCGGGATTCAGTCAGTCATCTGCATAGTGCCATTGGATGCCTATGTAAATTTTTGAGCGAAAACCAACTCTGCTTTTCTGAATATAAGTATGCATATTGCCAGAAAGGGCACTGCGCTTTGCTCCTTTGGCGGCGAAGATCCCGCCGGCTGCGCTGCGCAGGCGCAAAAGGGGAACGCTCGGCAGAGCCCGCCAAAGCCCTGGAAGCGGAAGCGCTTAGCTGATACGCGCCGCGAGTGGGAGAAGGCGAGAAGGGCTTTTGGGCAAAGGAAAAGAGGGCGCGAACGCTAAGACCCCTTTCTCTTCTAGAGGCAGAAAAACACAATATTTAGGCTGATTTTAGGCGTGTGTATCCATTATGCATAAATCAGCCCTTTATACCTGAATGCACGCCCTCTTCGCCCGCCGCGCCGCAGCAGAACAGCGCATCCTGGCGGAAAGTTTTGAGGGCAATTTGCGAAGCTCCAAACATCAAAAAATAGCACGGAGCCTAAAAGCTGGGCAAGGCTGTAAAAAAAATCAGACCCCATTGCTCCCGAGCGACCATAAAAAGAGGCATTTCTGCCTTTTTTTATGGCTCAACTCTCTTTTTAGGCATGTCAAACGGAAAGTGTCGGCGCAGCGGCAATGCATACTGCTTGCAAGGCAAAATGCGCCTTGCAAGCATATTTTTCAATTTTGGATACTTATCTTTCTTACACTTTGCGAAATGCAGAGCTAATGGAAGTGCTTGTCGTTGTTGCCGTTAGTTTGAAATGAATTGGCAAAGAGTATGAGCTTCCCCTCTCGAATGTCAATGTTTCGTCTATCGCCATTTCCGCTTCGCTGTTTGAGATTTTGGCTGTCGCTGTGACGGGAATCGGCTCGTATCCTTCTTTTGCTGGGCTGGAGGATCCGCCTGAAACGGAGGATATTTCATTTGCTGGGCCATTGCACGCAATCGTAAACTGCGCTGACCAAAGTCCGCTGCACATCATAAAAATGGCATAGTTTGCGGATGCCTGGCTGTTCCCTTCCTCTGGGATGGCGCCATACAGCGCGTAAGATCCACCATAATAAACATCAAGATGGATTGCGCACTTTTTGTCTTCGGCAAGGCTCGATGTGAGCTGCCTGGCAGGCCTCATTGTATACACAGTTAAAGGTTCATGAATGCTTTGTTTAGCCAGCACTTCAGCTTCTTTGATACCGTTTTTTGCGTCAGGAAAGAGAGCAAGAATCTCTTCAGTTGTATAGCGAGTATTTAAGATTTTCATTCAGACATCCAATCATGGAATACCATAGGCATTGCCCGGCTATGCGCGCCGCCTTGCCGCCAATAAATGCGGGATTCAGACGGCCAGCTGCATAGGGCCATAGGATGCCTATGTATGCCTCTGAGCGAAAACCAATTTCTGAATATAAGTATGCATATTGCCAGAAAAGGGCACTGCGATTTATGCCTTTGGCGGCGAAGCTCTCAGCAACAGCGCTGCGCAGGCGCAAAGAAAGGAACGCTCGGCAGAGCACGCAAAAGCCCTGGAAGCGGAGCGCTTTGCTGATACGCGCCGCGAGTGGGAGAAGGCGAGAGGCTTTTGGGCAAGGGGAGAGAGGGCGCGATCGCCAAAACACACCCTTCTCAACAAAAAGCAGAAAAACATAGCATCTAAGCAGATTTTGGCGTGCGTATCCATCATGCAAAAAAACAGCCCTTCATATCTGCATGTACGCCTTCTTCTCACCCGCCGCGCCGAAGCAGGGCTCTGCAGATCCGCGCGTCCTAGCGGAAAGTTTTTGGAGGGCAATTTGCGCAGCTCTAGGCGTAAAAAAAAAATTGCCCAAAGCCAAAAGCTGGGCAAGAGCAAAATAAAACAAATCCTAATGCGCCCGAGCGCGTGACGCACTCCCGCTGCCTACAGAGGCGGGGGATTTCTTGGCAGTATGGGCTAAAAAAGAGGCATTTCTGCCTCTTTTATGGCCCAACTCTCTTTATTTCATAATCGTGGTTGATAAATTTCTTGTACAGCCATTGAAAGAGCAGGCTGATAGCGATGCCAATGTTCATTTAAGGCCCCCTTCAGGCAGTCTTTCTGCATGCAAACTTGTTAAGCGCTTAGGCTTTAGTGCATTCAATTGCATTATATATATGTATCATATACCTAATTTTTAAGCGTGTCAAACGGGAAGTGTCGGCGCAGCGGCAATATAGACGGCTTGCAAGGCAAAAGGCGCCTTGCAAGCCGATTTTTCAATTTTGGATACAGATCTTTCTTACACTTGGCGAAGCACAGCGTCAATGGAAGTGCTTGTCGTTACTGCCGTTAGTTTGTAATGAATTGTGCAAGAGAAATTTGCGTCCGCCCTCACTATTCTCAATGTTTCATCTATCGCCATTTCCGCTTCGCGGTTTGAGATTTTGGCTGCAGCTGTGACTGAAACTTGATACCCCGGCCCGGTTCCTTCTTTTGTTGGGCTTGCGGATCCGCCTGAAACGGAGGATATTTCATTTGTTGAGCTATTGCACGCAATCGTAAACTGCGCTGACCAAAGATCGCCGCACATCATAAAAATGGTGTAGTTTGTGGATGCCTGGCTGTTCCCTTCCTCTGGAATGGCGCCATACAGCACGTAAGATCCATAATAATAAACATCTAGATGGATTGCGCACTTTTTGTTTTCAGCAAGGCTCGACGTGAGCTGGCGGGCAGGCTTTTCCTCTGCAGCCACAGATAAAACTTCAGCAAGGCTTCGTCCAGCCAGGAGTGCAGATTCTTTGATATCGATTTTTGCGTCTGGGAAGAGAGCAAAGAT
>JAITGT010000086.1 GCA_031280495.1 Eubacteriaceae bacterium | reverse complement strand
GCCAGTCGACCGTCATGAAGCACACTGCCCAAAAAGTGCGCACTCTTTACGGGGGAAAAGTGGCTGTCGGCTATGCTGGGAGCGTAGCAGACGCGTTCACGCTTAGCGAGAAGTTTGAGGCCAAGCTAGAGGAATATGCGGGCAACCTTCAGCGCGCTGCAATTGAGCTCGCAAAGGAGTGGAGGTCGGACGCGGTGCTGCGGAAGCTTGACGCTTTGCTCATCGCCTGCGACAGTGACGGCATTCTCATCATTTCAGGTTCCGGCGAAGTGATTGAGCCAGACGACGAGGTCGCCTCCATTGGCTCTGGCAGCATGTACGCTCTTGCCGCAGCGCGCGCGCTGAAGCGGCACTCTGCAATGGGAGCCGAGGAAATCGTGTCAGAGGCGATGAAGATCGCGGCAGAAATATGCGTGTATACGAACAGCAACATCAAAATCATCGCAATGCCCGCTTCAAAGGGCGCTTAGGAGGGATAGCATGGAGGATCTGACTCCTTCCAGGATAGTGAAAGAGCTGGACAGCTACATCATTGGGCAGCAGGAAGCTAAGAAGTGCGTGGCCATTGCCCTTCGAAACCGCTACAGGCGCAAACTGCTCTCAGATGAGATGAAGGAAGAAGTTACGCCCAAAAACATAATCATGATGGGGCCGACCGGTGTTGGAAAGACAGAAATAGCGCGCCGCCTCGCAAAACTTGTAGACGCGCCTTTTATTAAAGTGGAAGTGACAAAGTTCACGGAAGTTGGGTATGTGGGCAAAGACGTCGAGTCAATGATTCGCGATCTGGTCAACACAGCCATCCGCATGGTGCGCCAGCGCGATATGGAGAAAGTTGCGCCACAGGTGAATGAGGCTGTCACGGAAAGGCTGCTTGACTGCCTAGCCCCTTTGGCTGGAGACGGGCAGCCAACTCCCTACGAAATGTTCTTTCGCACAGGCAGCGCCGAAGCGCCGGCTGTTCCAGAGAACCGGCGCACTGAAATGCGCGAGAAGCGGGAAAAGGCCAGGGCAGATTTGCTTGCAGGGCGGCTTGAAGGCGAGACAATCGAAATAGAAGTGGAGGACAGCCAATCGATCAACATTGGAAGCATGGGCGAAGGCGGAGGAGACGAGATAACCATGAACGTTTCTTCCATGCTTGGCTCATTTCTCCCTAAACGCAAAAAGCGCCGCAATGCCACTGTTGCCGCCGCCCGCCAGATCTTTTCCAACGAAGAGGCCCAACGGCTCATAGATCCAGACGCCATCGCTGAAGAGGGGCTTAGGGCGGCAGAGCAGGAAGGCATAATATTTTTAGACGAAATAGATAAAATTGCCTCTAGCGGCTACAAAGGGGGCGGCCCTGACGTTTCCCGGGAAGGTGTGCAGCGCGATATTCTTCCAATCGTGGAAGGATGCACAGTCAATACAAAGTATGGGCCAATAAAGACGGACTATATCCTCTTTATTGGCGCTGGCGCTTTTCACGCTTCGAAAGTTTCCGATCTCATTCCAGAGCTGCAAGGGCGCTTTCCTATCAAGGTTAAGCTGGACAGCCTTTCGGAAGAAGATTTTCGCAAGATTCTCACCCAGCCGCAAAACGCAATTATCAAGCAGTATACGCAGCTGCTTGACACAGAAGGCGTTGCGCTCATATTTGAGGAGAAGGCGCTGCTAAAGCTAGCGGGAATCGCCTATATGGAAAACGAGACAAGCGAAAACATCGGTGCAAGGCGACTGTTCACTGTCATGGAAAAACTGCTGGCAGAGATTTCTTTTCACGCCCCCGAATACAGCGAGCGCGAGTTTTCTATTACTGAAGCCTATGTAGAGAGCGTCTTCCGAAATGAGCGGGAGAGCTTTGTGGCAGACACTGCAAAATATATAGTCTAAAGGGCTGCCATTGCTTTGCCCTTCCGGCTTTAGGGGCTTAAGGCATTCGCTTGGAGAAGGCGTTAGGCGCCCTGTTTTCCTGCAACAAAAGGGGAAACATTTTATATTGCATAGAAACGCGCTAGCGGCAGAGCCAAACCGGCTTTCACACTCGCCCGCCAGCTGATGGGCGGGATCTGTTTAGCCGCTCCAATTCGAGCGTTTTCAGCTTGGGCTCCAAAAAACGTTGCGTGTCTTGCTGCCGCATGATAGAATACTTTGGCGAGTCTATTTCACACGCTTTTCCTGCCTGCTTTGGTGCCTTTTACAAGGTTTGCGCTGGCAAAAAGGAAGGCGGAGGAAACAACCAAGGAGGATACATGAGCTATATCACAATGAAATCCCTGCTGGAAGCGGGGGTTCAGTTCGGGCACCAGACTAGGCGCTGGAACCCAAAAATGAAAAAGTATATTTACACTGAGCGCAACGGCATCTATATCATCGACCTTCAGAAGACAGTCGGAATGGTGGACGACGCCTGCGAGTTCATTCGCAGCGTCTCAGAGGCAGGCAAGGGCATTTTGTTCGTTGGGACGAAGAAACAGGCTCAAGAAGCCATCGAAAACGAAGCAAAGCGCTCGGGTGTGCACTTTGTCACGCAAAGGTGGCTTGGGGGCACTTTAACGAACTTTAAGACAATTGCCCTTCGCATTGAGAGGCTTCACAAGCTATATGATCTGGAAGAGGATGGAACTTTCAGCGTGCTTCCCAAAAAGGAGGTCATCAGCCTGAAAGCCGAGAGGGAAAAGCTGGAGAAATTCCTTGGAGGCATCAAAGAAATGAAGACCCTTCCAGGAGCAGTGTTCATTATCGATCCCAAGAAGGAAAGAATAGCTGTTTTGGAAGCCCGAAAGCTGGGCATTCCCATCGTTGCTGTTGTCGACACCAACTGCGATCCAGACGACGTGGATTATGTAATTCCTGGGAACGATGACGCAATTCGCGCAGTTGCGCTGCTTGCCAACACCATTGCGAATGCAATTATTGAAGGCAAGCAGGGAGAGTCCTTTTATGTGCAGCCGCCAGCGGCAGAAGAAGCTCCCGCGACAGCGCAGGCGGAACCCCCTGAGCTTGCTGCAGCCGGCGAGACAGAAAAATAAGGCAGGTAATCAATGGTAACGAGCCAGCAAGTCAAAGACTTAAGAGAAAAGACAGGGGCAGGCATGCTCGACTGCAAGAACGCTCTCGCGGAAACAGACGGCAACGTCGAAAAGGCCGTTGTTTGGCTGAGGGAAAAGGGCCTGTTGTCCGCAACTAAAAAAAGCGGGCGCATTGCTGCGGAAGGCGCTGTTGGCAGCTACGTCCATATGGGAGGAAAAATTGGCGTTCTCGTAGAAGTCAACTGCGAGACGGATTTCGTTGCTCGAAACGAGCAGTTTAGCGAGTTTGTCAAAAATATTGCCATGCATGTCGCTGCGGCAAACCCACGGTATGTATCCAAAGAGGATGTCCCACAGTCAGAGGTGGATTCGGAAAAAGAGGTTCTTACAGCTCAGGCGCTTAACGAAGGAAAGCCTGCAAACATTACCGAGCGAATCGTGGCTGGAAGGATTGACAAGTTCTATGAAGACATCTGCCTCTTAGAGCAAAAGTATGTTAAGAACCCAGATGTGACGATTGCAAATTACCTTAAAGAAACCATCTCAATTATTGGGGAAAACATTGTCATTCGCCGTTTCGCTCGCTATCAAATGGGCGAGGGCCTTGTAAAGAAATCGGAGAACTTTGC
>JAITGT010000073.1 GCA_031280495.1 Eubacteriaceae bacterium | reverse complement strand
CTGATACCCTCGCTGCCAAGGGGGAGCGTGCTGGCAATGGACAATTTGTCGGTCCACAAAGCAGCGAGGGCGTGCGCGGCCTTCCTGAAGGCAGGAATCCATATACTGTACCTTCCCCCATATTCGCCAGACTTGAACCCAATAGAGATGATGTGGGCAAAACTTAAGGGAATACTCAATGAAGAGAAGCCAAGGACCCAGGAAGCTTTGACAGACGCGGTAGGATCAGCGCTTGGGCTAGTCACGCACGAGGATATTGAGGGCTGGTTTTTGCATGACGGATACACACGTCTAAAATTCGCTTAGCTATAAGCCTTGGTTGACGGCAATGCACAGTGATGTGAACAGCCTATTTGCAGCGTGAAGGAACTTGAGGGATTTATGCGATAGGAGAGCCTACGCCTGCGCTTCTCCAGAAAGCCTCTTTGCGTTTTCTGCGGCATAGCGCGCCGCATCTTCGTCTTTCAGCTTGTAGGCAAAGAGGAAAAGCAGTGAAGCGATGAGGCAAAAGGCGGCTGGAAACCCAAACCAGCTCAGCAGGAACAATCGGGCACGTTCTGGGTTGGCGCGAATGCTTCCTGAATAGCCGATGGCGGCCAGGGCATACCCTCCGATAGCTCCGCCAATCGCTATGCCAGCCTTCGTTGGCAGGCTCATCATAGACATGGCTACAGCCCTGTTGTCTTTTCCCGTTTTCCAGTAGCCGTATTCGCTGCAGTCAATAACATAGTTTGCCCCAAACCCCATGGCAAAGTAAATGCCGCACATAACGAAGCTGGAAAGGGGTATGACAACATACAGCCTCAGGTTTGGGTTAAACTGCAAAACAATCGCCATAGCGGTGTACCCAACCGCAATCCACATGTAGGATAGGACGAGGGACTTTCTCTTGCCGAGCTTTTTCCCTAGCTTTGGCATGACCATGGCGGCAACGAACGTAAAGAGCGCCGTCGATATCACAGAAATTGTGTACAGCTGCAAATTGACAAAAATATTGCGAAAAAAGTACATTGCAAATGCGCTATACATTGCCATGCCTGTTGCAGCCAGGGTAGCGCCAAGAATATAGACAAGCAGATGGCCGTTCGTGAGCACAGAAGAGATCATGTCTTTGACAGTGACTTGAGAAGCGCTGGGCGAAGGCGCCCACATTTGCGCGTTGTCATAAGGCGCAGAGAGTTTGAGGATGGTCCCTGAGCCAAGAAGGAATAATGCAGAAAAGAGCGTTCCGGCCGCCATGTAGGCGTTTGCCGGCCCCATAAAGCCTTGCAAAAAACCGATAAGCGGGAGGACAACCGCGCTTGCCAGAATGCTGGAAGCCGCCGCCCAGCGCGACGACGCGACCGACAGCTTGACCCGGTTTTCCATTGAGGGGCCTGAAATAAGGGCAAGCAGCCCATATTGCGATGTTGCCGTAAAGCTCGTTGTTCCATGCATCATCATGTAGCCCGCGATGCAAATGGCGAGGCGGGCAGCAGGCGGAAACGCCGTCGAGTTTGTCAGCTGAAAAACAGCGCCCAAGAAAATGGCGAAGCGCCCAATCACGAGCCACGAGCGGTACTTGCCCCACTTCATATGCGTTTTTTCTATGACGGCGCCTGCGACCAGGCTTACAATAAAGTCCACAATTCTGCCGACTAATAGGGCGGCCGTCACCCACGCCATGTCAACGAGCAGTACATCGGCCATAAACATTTGGCCATACATATAGGGCGCCATGATGGCAAGGTTTTGGCAGAAGCTGTATAAGCCATACTTGTTTGCCTGTGAAGAGGTTATTTTCGGTACTGAGACAGCCTGTTCCATCGCTTTTCCTCCAAATAATCGCTTTTGTGCCTATTTGCCTTTTGCTGGGGCAGCGAGTGGCCATTCCCGCCTTTCCTTTCGCCATGCCCCTTAGGCAAGAATATTATTTAGGGGAGAATATTATTCTGTATAATATATAGCAAACGTAAACTCGACGAAACAGGCTATTGCGTTAGGCAGCATAACTGTATGCTCGCCATGAATATTCAATGAAAACTCCTTTGGAAGATACGAATATGCGACAGGCTCAGCCAGAAGATTTGCCGTGTAATTCACGGGGCTTCAATTTCCGAAGATACTCAATCTGGCATACGTCTCAATGATATTTTTTCGGAAGTATGAACTGTAAATAAGAAAAAATGACTGTGTCGATATAAGTATAAATGTAGAGACAGACTCACTGCAATCATATAAAATATGGATTCAAAGCCATTTTACAGCAGAGGATTCCTTTACGAACACATTAGCCGAATGCGAAGGGCCGATCAAGAGCGCGGAGGGTTTCCTTTGCGAGATTGGCGCCCATGAGTTTCTGTCCCGGCCTGCCGCCAGGCAGGCCGCTTTCTGTCGGCGTTGCCGCGGCGGGCTACAGCGGCAAAGCGGCCGAAAAAGCGCGCGAAAGCAGCGCCGGCAGAACCGCGTTCGGCAAGTTTCTCTCGCAGGGGAAATGGGATGAGCCAAAGCTTGCTTCCTCCGCGCGGCTGGGCGAGGCCTTTGGGGCGGGCGTGCCCGCCGTTTTGTCCATCGGCGACACGGCATGCATAAAGTCCAGGCCCCTCAAGGGCGCTGTGAGGCAGACGCAGGGCGCGGGCTGGCACTGCTCGCATCTTGAAGGAAAGACAGCGAACGGCCGCCAGGCGTTTGCTGCCGCGGCAGCGGCCGGCTCTGGGCCAGCCCGCTGCCTTGAGATTGAGCTGTGCGGCATGGGCAAGAGCAAGATAGAAATGGCATGCAGCTTTGCTGCGGGCCTGCCTCGCAAGGCCAGGGGATACACCCTTTTTGACAGCAGGCACTCATGCCAGGCTGTGGTTGAGGCGTTTTGGGGCGCTGGGCTGCACAGCATAGGCGACCTAAAGCAAACCGGGCGGTTATGCCTATGGGACAAGGATGTCCATAAAAGGGCTTGCAGAGAAGATCAGTTTAGGGGAAACCTGCCTCGCTGCAGCAGGCTCCAGCCGCTATCGCGCCTTCAGCTGCGAGACACCGTTAAAGGGATCCTGCGGCAACAGTCCTGCTGTCGTGGCCCGAGGGGCCTTTGGAGACATTCATGTGCACGGATCTGGATCTGTCCCCGCAAGAGATTGTGGGATCATATGGGTTTCGCCGGAAAATAGAGACATTGTTCAGGGGCGAAAAGACAAAGATTGGCCTTGACAGCTATATGCTTAGATCATCGAAGGCAAAATAAAGAGGTTTTGGATCTTGACGTGCCTTGCGCACAACAGGTGCACTGGCATTGGCCCGCAGGCCACCCCTTTTGGGACGGCCTGCGGCAGGCTATGTTTGAGGCGGAGATTGGCAGGGCGCGCAGCGCAGGCTCGGGCAGGAGGGCGTTTCTTTTGCCAGCTTGGAGCAGTCTATTCACAGTCGCCTGCATTCTGCATAAGGTTTCCGAAAATTTTCTCATTTACAGATATGAATATGCGACAAGCCCTGCCAAAAGATTCACCATGAGATTCACGGGGCTCCTATGGCGAAAGCGCTCAATCTGGCATACGTTTTTAGGAAAGCCATTGACGCTTTCAATTAACATAGATTTTCATGCTGAACAGCAGCCCTAAAAATCCTCTTCGCCGTCTTCGTCATCTTCATCGTAGCCGTACTGGCTTATCACCCCCACGCTTTTCAAAACACGAGGTGTTTGGGTTGGCTCATTGACAACGCGGAGCACCTTTATCTGGAATCGCCACTCATCTCCATAGTCGAAAATATATAGGAATTTGCTGCCTTTATCTAGATGGAACCTTGACAGTTTTGTTTTGTCAGTAGAATCGCACGCACCATCCAAATCTTCGTTTGGACATGTGTATTGCGCAACTTGATTCCAAGCACGGTTGTTCATAAAGAATGAATGCAGATGGTCATCGGAGAATTCAACAGAATCCAATATCGCCGAACTCAGTTCATACAGTGTCGCACTCTCGCTTATCTGAATGTGGCGGTAGTAGCCAGGCCCTGCCGAAACGCTTAATACGAATGATTTTTCCATGAATTTGCTCCTTGTCTGAATTTTATTGGTAAATATATTAGGTTGTTGAAGGTGGTCAGCATGAAACAAGCATATCAAACTATCCATTTTTTTGTCAATAGCGATTATTTCACTGAACAACCTCTGGCATATCATCGTGTTATCGGCATTTCTCAGATTCTGTATGCACCTTACATGAACAATTGGCTGAAATGAAATTCAGTTTTGGCCTGATAACAACCCTAATATGCTGGCGTTTGAAATAGCAATAGCGATTTAGTTCAAAAAGTGGAGTGATTACTGTTTTTTTGGTTATGCATCATTGTTGAATAATCAATGATACTAGTGTTGGCTGTTAGCATGAAAATCCATGATTAATGCCCATTTTTCCTGAGAAGCCAGCTGTCATAGGCTTTCATAAACCTTTTCTTCATCTTTTTCTTCGTTTTCGTTATGATCTCAATGTTTTTTCATAAAGCTCGCTGCACAGTTTTCAAATAACTAGCCCTTGCCTTTGAGCAATTTGCCGCAAACTCCTTTTACAAGGGTATCAATAATTTCTTTGCAGCGATCATCTGCGTTGCCAGGCATCGAAAAAATAGATTGTTTCGCCTTTGCAGTTAATCAAGGAGATGGAGCCTAAATCCATAAAACCATCCCGCTGAGCCCTTTCCCCTCTTTTCAAACTCATTTATCCTTGGAAAGCAGCATTTTTTAAGCTGCGATGCATAGGCCAGGGCTTACTACGGCTGGACTGCGCCTCTCCCCACAAGGCATAATGGCGGCGCCTGCCATTGACATTGCCTCCCATGCCGCTGTTGCCAAACCTTTGCTGGCGGGTGTCAAGCTTCTCCGAGCCTGGCAACAAGGCAAAAAAATAATAGACGGCCTTCTGGAATTGTGCCTCAAGATGCCGGCAGACCCTCAGCATAACGAGCCAAAGGGTGCACTTCGAGGACTGCATAAAAGGGCTCTAGAGCTGCCTGGACAGCAAGCCTGCGGAGCTGATGGCACGCATCGCTGGGCAGCCATGCAATGAGGAGCACGCAAAATTTTCTCAAGCATGCGGTACTGGATGGCTGAGCGCTTGAGGCGGAGCACACCTGACGCGCGGCTGCCGCCGTCGGCGGGAGCTGCGGCATGCTGTCCGTTGACGGGAGCGGCTTCCCGAAGAAGGGAAGAAACTCCGCGGGTGCAAAATGCAGAGCTGCGGCTGTCTCGGGAAGATGGACAGCTGCCAGGCAGGGGCTTTCCTCGCATGCGCAGGGTCCCAATGTCCACGCTCTTGCCGACAGCGCGCTTTATGTCCCAAAGGAGCGATTTTCGAAAGAATTTGCGGATTTCAGGGAAAAGTGCCTCTTTTCAAGAGATCAGGGGCTTGAGACAAAGCGCCAGATCGCGCTGCACATGCTCGTCAAGGCACTCACAAGACGGATTTGGCTTCGACTCCGCTCTCGTCTGCGAGCAAGCCCTGCCCGATGGACTTGAGCGTACGGAAATTTTTTCGCGGCTGTGAAGAAAAACTGAGAGAGTTTTGCTTTCTATGCACGCGATGGAGCCGGCAGGGCTTAGATGTCCAAGGCTGGCAGCGCCCGCACGAAAGGCGCTTGAGCTCCTGCTGGCATTTGAGCCTGGGTCTGCGGCTGAGGGGGCTGCGCGGGTGAGGGCGTGCTGCCCAAAGGCACGAAGGAGCCAGCATCCACTCCCGCCCCGTCCCCGGACCCGACATTTGGCTGTATATACTGAAGCGGGAGGGTGGGGAAACAAAGTGCTTGGTTACCAGCGCCCCGGCGGGCGTGCCAGCCCAGGAACTGGGCCGCGGCGCTTCGCTGGCCAATCAAGAAGCGCTTCCAGGAGTGCCAGGGCTTTCTTGGCATGTGGCACAATGAGTTCCGCACGCTAAGGGGATGGAACAGGCACACGCTTTTTGTTATGATCGCGCAGCTTTTTTTGCGCACTCTCCAGCTTGAGCAAAAAAAAAGCGCCCCCGCCACCCTCGCGATGGCTGCAGTCAGGGGCGCAGCCATCGCGAGAGCGGCTTTCACGCAGGCGCTTTCCGCCCTGTGCTGGCATGTTGCCAGGAACAGGGCGGCCTTCCTGTCCTACAGAAAACGCAGGCTGATGGAGATTGCCCTCAAGTGTTGAGCGCTGCAGTATTACGCCTGCACTTCTCCAGAAAACCTCTTTGCGTTTTCTGCGGCATACCTCGCCGCGTCTTCGTCTTTTAGCTTGTAGGCAAAGAGGTAGAGCAGTGAAGCGATGAGGTAAAAGGCTGCCGGGAACCCAAACCAGCTCAGCAGGAACGAACGGGCGAATTCTGGGGTGACGTCCGCCTGCTGCATGCCTCCCGTATAGCCGGTGGAGGCCAGGGCATACCCTCCGAT
>JAITGT010000040.1 GCA_031280495.1 Eubacteriaceae bacterium | reverse complement strand
GGCAGATCATGAACGCAGAGAGCGGGCGGGATATGTCCTTGTACTCGAAATCCCACTCAGGCGTTCTGGAAATGAATCCAGACGGGTTTGGATTCCTTCGTACGAGAAACTATATGGCTGGCGAAAACGATATCTATGTTTCGCCATCGCAGATACGAAAATATAGGCTTTCATCCGGAGATCTTGTTCAGGGCCGCATTCGCATATCTGGAGAAAACGAGAGGTACGACGCTCTCCTGTACGTAGAAAAAATCAACGACAAGATTCCAGAAGTGAACGTCAACCGGCCAGATTTTGAAAAGCTTGTGGCCATTTTTCCGGATGTAAAAATGCGCCTTGAAACCTCTCAAGATGTTATTTCCACCCGCATCCTTGATATCTTTGCCCCCATTGGCAAAGGGCAGCGGGGAATGATCGTCTCTTCTCCCAAAGCCGGAAAAACAATTCTTCTCAAGCAAATCGCAAAGTCGGTGCGCGCAAACCACCCTGATGTCAAGCTAATTATCCTTCTCATCGACGAACGCCCTGAAGAGGTGACAGACATGCAGCGCTCCATCGAATGTGATGTCATCTATTCAACATTCGACCAAAAGCCGTCCAACCATATAAAGGCAGCGGAGATCGTGCTTGAGCGGGCAAAAAGGCTCGTGGAGTCTGGGGCGGATGTTATGATCCTTGTAGATTCCATCACACGCCTTGCAAGGGCAAACAACCTAGTTGTCCCACCTTCCGGCAGAACGCTGTCCGGCGGCCTTGATCCAGAAAGCCTGTACTTTCCCAAGAAGTTTTTCGGATCGGCCCGCAATATTGAAAATGGCGGATCGCTGACCATTATCGCAACTGCCCTGGTAGAGACAGGGAGCCGCATGGACGACATGATATTTGAAGAGTTTAAAGGCACTGGCAACATGGAAGTGCATCTTGAGCGCTCCATTGCCGAAAGCCGAATTTATCCAGCCATAAACATTCCTCGCTCTGGCACCAGGCGCGAAGACCTTCTTCTTACAGATCAAGTTATGGCAGCGGAATTTGGCCTGAGAAAAGCATTTAGCGGAGCTGGTCCAAATGCATTTATCGACAATATTATCCAGCATCTTCGAAAGACCCCCAGCAATAAGGCTTTTGTAGAGTATGTGCTCAAGAATTACTTGACAAACTGAAGGGTTTAGAAGATAATAATTTGTCTATTCGATCTATGAGAGGAGCAACAGCGTGAAGCCTGAGATACACCCAAAATATAGCAAATGCAAAGTGACATGTGCCTGCGGAAGCACTTTTGAAACTGGATCCACCAGATCTGAAATCAAAGTGGATGTCTGCAGCCAATGCCACCCTTTCTTCACTGGCAAGCAAAAGCTGGTTGATACAGGTGGAAGGGTTGGACGATTCAAGAAGCGATACGAAAAAGCTCTATAGCTTTAAAGCTCCCATTCATTTGGGAGCTTTTTTGTGATGTCCAAAAATCGGTGTGAGGCAAAAAAACTCTAATAGAACATTAAGACTTAAATGCTACTATTTGAACAACGTCAAGATAATAGTAGGGGATTATGAACAAGAAAATACAAATAATGACTGACTCTGGCTCCGATCTGGCAGCTGACGAACTAGGCATTCGTAATATAAATATCTTAAAAATGCCTATTGTTGATGAATTTGGAAACGAGTGCGACGTCGCCGGCATGGGCACAGGCCAGTTTTATCAGTCCATTCGCAATGGAGCTTTTTACCAAACATCCCAGGTTCCCTTCTCCGGCTACATAAACGCTTTTCGCTCTGCCGCGCAAGCCAATATCGAGGTTATCTATATTGGGCTGTCCTCCGGTCTATCAGGCACAATTGGTACAGCAATGCTTGCGCGCCAGGAAGTTATGGAAGAATTCCCTCTGGCGAAAATCTCTGTCATCGATTCCCTGTCTGCGACAATTGGATATGGGAGCGCCGTATTGGAAGCCAGCGACATGGAGCAGGCTGGCGCAAGCACACAGGAAATCCTTGAGTGCATTGGCAGGCGCCTTTCCATGACAGAGCACCTTTTTACTGTCGGGGATCTTTCCTGCCTGCGCAGAGGAGGCCGCCTTTCTCGCACGGCATATGCATTGGCGAGCACGCTGAACATAAAGCCAGTACTGGATGTTGACCAATCTGGCCGGCTTGCCGTGATAGACAAATGCCGAGGCACCCACAAAGCGCGGCAAAAAGTGGCTGAAACAATACGGCGCAAAGCTGGCGCAGGCCAGAATACGCTCTATTGCGTCCACACAGACTGTGAAGAAGGCGTGCATGAAGTCTTGGAATTGCTGCACCCCCATGAACTGTTCCAAAACGTCAAGTCAGCATGCCTAGGCCCAGTCATAGGGGCGCATGTAGGGGCTGACATGATTGGGTTTGTATTCCAAAACCCACAGAAAACTGCGATGGCCGCTGTAGAAATTCGGGAGTACGCTGCCCTCTAGCAGCAAAAATGGCACAATCCCCAAAAGGTGCGGATTGCAATGCGCGGCAAGTTAAGGTATATTGTAATAGAACATATTTTTGCAGCGCCATTTTTTTGGAGCAAAGGAAGGCGGAAGGCCCATGCCCGCAGCAGAAGCAATAAGCTCCGCAAATATTGTCTTTACGGAGCGTAAAACCATCTGCCTGACCGTCAACCGGATGGGAGAGGTTGTTATTCGCGCCCCCATTGGCACGAGCTTGGAAAAAATCGAAGCATTTGCCGCCAAAAATGAAGCCTGGCTGCTTGGCAAAGTGGCGGAGCAGCAACAGCGCATGCTGCAGTGCAAAAAGTTACAGGGAACGGAAGGCGAAAGCTTTCTTTTTCTAGGGCGCGACACGACGATAGAGACGATTGGGCAGTGCAGCGGCACTGCAAAACTAAGGGCAGGGAAAGCCCTCTTGCCACCTTCCCCCAAACCGCTCGCAGCGCTTGTTTCACTTGTGAAAAGCGAAGCAGCCGGCCTGTTGGAGAAAAGGCTGAAGGATATGGGCAAAAGATGCGGATTGCCTTATAAAGGATTTCGGGTATCCTGGGCAAAACGGCGATGGGGCTCCTGCTCGGCTTCAAATGTCATCAACCTCTCCTGGAGGCTTGCCATGTGCCCGCAAGAGCTTATTGACTATGTGATTGTGCATGAACTGTGCCATACCATACATAAAGACCATTCGGCGGCATTCTGGAGAGAAGTAAACAGTAGGCTGCCCAATGCGACAGAGTTAAGGAAACAGCTCGTAAACTACGAGTTTGTTATGGAATATTTCGACTAGGCGCGAAAGCGTCCAGGCAATAAGCGCCTTTTCCGCGCATATACTCAAATGCGATGGAAAGGAGCTTTTTTAATGCTAACATTCTTGCAGCTGCTCGCGCTATTGGAAGAGGTCATGTTCTTTCTGGGCTACTTTGCCCCCCTAAACGTATTTCTCGAAAAGCTGCCAAAAGAGGAAGAGATCGAGTGCCTGGAAAGAGTGAGGGATGCCGGCGACGAAGAGGCTCGCCAAAAGCTTATCAACCACAACTTGCGCTTAGTTGCCCATATTACGAAAAAATACTCAACCTGCCCAATTTCACAGGAGGATCTCCTGTCCATCGGCACGATTGGCCTAATAAAGGGAATTAACACTTATGACATGGACAAAGGCAGCAAGTTTGCGAGCTATGTAGCAAAATGCATCGACAACGAGATCTTGATGGCGATTCGAAATGAAAACAAGCTGTCCTCGAATGTTTTTCTGGAGGACGTGATAGGATCGGATGAAGAGGGCAATTCCATCTCGCTGCTGGATGTGGTGCAAAGCGAAGAAGGTGACATTAGCGACATTGTAAACCTGAGCATGGAAACTGTTAAGCTAAACAATCTGATTAATTCCACTCTCTCCTCAAGGGAAAGGCTTATTCTCACAATGCGGTACGGCCTGGAAGGGCACGAACGCTACACGCAGATTCAAATAGCTTCTATGCTGAACATATCTCGTTCCTACGTTTCCCGAATAGAAAAAAAGGCCATAGAGAAACTGGCCAAGGAATTTCAAAGGCTGGCATAAGCCAGCCCCTTCATTATTCGTCATCGTCTTCTCCCTCTTCCGGATCCGGAAATAAGGAATGAAAAAATGCGTCGTATACATCCATGCCGCCGCCTCGCCATCCGCTCTCGCCCCTTCCATTCATGTAGCCGGCGGCTCGATGGAGGAAGTCATAAAACTCTCGATCCAGATCTTCGTGCCCTTGGACGCCCCTTGCTATCTCCGCCAGTTCCCCCGTCCAGTCTACAGCCACATCCGCCAAGTCAAGCTCGCTGTATTCCAGAATCTGATCGACAAGAACATACTCTATTTCGTCCATAAACACTTTTTGATGCTCAGGAGACAGGCCTTTAAGCGTTTCGACTAGCAGCTCTGCATTTACGGAGCCTTTTTTTGTTCGGACTATGGCTTGCGCTTCAAACACGCTTCCGCCACCCATTGGAGCCATGGCATACTGCATTTTGCCCGTCAGCAAAAAACCAAAAGCTTCTCCGTTGTCTCGGTTTACCCGTGCCGATATGTCAAACTCTTTGTAATTATCCCTAAAGACAACGCTTGTCACCGTCGGATCTGCTGGGGAAGCTTCAAAAAGAGCGTCCATTGGAATTGCTAAAAACGTGAGGATTTCGCCCAAATCATCCCATGAAAAACCCCAGTCTTCCTTATTAAGAGGCACATTGCCGTTATAGACATCCTCAAGGCTGAAAAGGTCCACGCCTGTTTCGTCCAACAGATCCTCATATGGGATGCCGCGTTCCTTCAGAATCTGACCCAGCCGGCTGATAACCACTGCATTGCCATCCTTTCCAGCGCCTCTGCCTCATACCCGCCCCTCTATTTCAGTATATAATCAAGAAGGCGGTCTGATGCGTTCTCTTCTATATTACCGAAGTGTTTCTTTAAAAACAACGGGGCCTTGTAGAATTCATAGTCCCCCTCTTCAAGGGCAGCTATCAGCTCGTCAAATGTGTCGCATACCTTTCCAGGGGCAGCATCCTGAACGGACTGGTAGACGCCACGCGTTGCTTCGTAAATCTCTCTGTCGAATGTGTAGAAAAGCATCGGTTTGCCAAGAAGCGCAAATTCATAGTAAGCAGAGGAATAATCCGTAATCAATGCAGAAGCTGCATAGAAAATATCATTTATTTCAGGATAATCGCTTAAATCAAAAAGCACATTTGAGTGCGTAGGCGCAATCGAAAGCCTCTCTTTGACAAAGGGGTGCATGCGAATGGCAAAGCAGCTTTCCTCTTTTTCAAGAAAACTGCAAAGCCTGTCCCAGTCAAGGGCCGAGAAGTCAAAGTAAGCGACACTCTGGCCAGCGCCGCGAAAGGTTGGGCAATAAAAGTACATTTTCTTGCCCTCAAGGGCGGGGTACGACTCATAAAGCCGCTTTAAGCCCTTTTCACGGCTGGGCGCTTTTAAGAAGCCGTCTATTCGCGGGATGCCAAAGGGAAGAATTGCCGCGCGCTCAATGCCAAACATCTCTTGGAATGGCTCAATTAGGCTTTCTGACCCGCAAAGGGCGTAAGTGTACTTTCTGTGAAAAGAATAGGCAGGGTGCGGAGAGCCGCCTTTGCCAAACCGCGCATAGCCCACTGCCTTAAAGCCGCCTCCAGAGTGCCAAACCTGCGTAAGAACAGTGTCGTTGGCCAGCTTCATCCACGTAAAGGTTGGGCACACGTCATCGACAAAAATGTATGTCTGGCGCGCTAGAAGGGCCATCTGGCGCAGGCGAAAGAGGATTTTCCCTTCCCCCTGCCCGAACTCGCGAAACGAATGGCTGATCTTTCCCTCTTGGCTATAGCCTCTCGACTTCAGGCGCTCGTTGAGAGCTTTTAAGTTGCCGGTTATGGTTTGATGCCTCTCACTCATGAGAAGGATATTTCCTTTGCCCCTCCAGAAAATGTGCATGCCAAAATAGAACGCGTTCAGGCCTTGGCGCACAAGGATAACAAGCGCAGTGCGCAGCCTGCTGAGGGGGCGTAGGCGGTCATGAAGGTATCGCCTTTTTTTCCAGCTTCTGTTCGCCTCCATGAAAACAGAATATATAAGGAAAGCAAGCCCTCTGTCCTCTTCTGAAATCCCGCTGAAGGTAACAGTGTAGGCATACTTGTCTTTATAGCGAAACACGCGGGAAAGATCGTCAAAATTCTTCGCATAGGCCGGTTCGACATAGCAATAGCCCTGTTTGCCATTTTCGGAAAGGGTGAGAAGGTAAAAACCATTTTCTAAAAAATCCCTTTTAGACAGCCCGGCTACAGACAAATTAATGCGAACGGCATAGTGCCCATCTTCATATGGAGCAAGCCCGATAGGGATTTCCTCCATCTCCTCCAAAACTAGTTCCTGCTTGGACACAGTTTTAAGAAGTGAAAAGCGAGCGCCTTCCCTTTTCTCGCTTTTGACATATATTGTGAGAAATAGTCTTTCCCATGAAATATTATCGACAATAAATCTATTTGTCATAGCAAATTCTGCAATAATCGAAGCCCTCTCTATATCAAGAAAAGTATACCACAACCACTCCATAGTGCAGCACGCTTGGCTGCCGCGAGCAAGGCTTTCAAATGCCATTATTTGCGTTTTCCTGCACAGCGCAAAAAAACAGGAGCCTTGGCCAGGCCTTGCCTGGCATGCTCCCGCATCGGATTCTGTTTATGCCAAACGGCGCATTTTGCAAGCCGCTGCTAATTGGCATTCCCCTGCCCAGCCAATTCAAACGGCATTTCATTTTTGCTGGAAAGGCCAAGAAACCTGACAGCACCGCCGCTAAAACCTTGCCCGCCACTATTAAAGCGCGCATTCCCTCCTGTAAAAAGCGACCAGAAAGCCACGCGATCAGGCGAGGCTTTCAAACTAGATTGGCTAATAGGATCTCGGCACGCCAGCGCTGCTTCCGCTTGCCTGGTTAGCCAACACTGTTTGGCCTTTCAGATAGGCTTAAATAGTGGTGACTTCTTTCTCTTTTTCCTTTGCCACGTCATCTATTTCTTTCGTATAGTCGTCGAGAAGCTTCTGAATGCTCTTCTCCCCATTCTTTAAGTCATCTTCTGTGATTGTTTTCAGCTTTTCCGCTTTTTTCAATTCTTCTATTGCGCTGCGGCGAATATTGCGCATCGCAACTTTAGCCTCTTCCCCGTACTTTGCTATGAGTTTGACAAGCTCCTTGCGCCGCTCCTCCGTCAGCTGCGGAATAATGATTCTCAGCTGCTTTCCGTCATTTGACGGATTCAAGCCAAGGTCAGAGGCGAGCAGCGCCTTCTCCACTGCTTTGAGCTGCGACGCGTCCCAAGGGCTGACAAGAAGCACGCGAGGTTCCGGGCTTGTAATGGCTGCTACCTGGCTGATCTGAGTTGGCGAGCCATAATAGTCGACATATACTTTGTCAAGCATTTTTGGGTTTGCCCTGCCGGCTTTTAGAGTGGACAGATCATATGCCAGAGCGTCGCGGGTTTTCGCCATCTTTTCTTTTGCTCTTTGCTCGATCTCTTTAGTCATGGCAAAGTGCTGCTCAAAACGCCAGCCAGCGCGCCAATTGCGAAAAAGGGGTGTTTGCCCTCTTTCGCAATTGCAGCGCATGCGCTATCCAGTGGAGATCGAAGCTGCCACGCTGTATGGATTGCGCTATGGCGTTACTGCGAACAGCCACCCCTTTCTTGATTCTTAATGAAGCGCCCTTCTCGCTTTCGGCCTTTGCCGCTGTATTCAATGTACAGCAGCAGCAGCGCTTTTGCCATCCGCTTGAAAGGAAAGAGGCGCACTTATCCCTTCTTCGCAATGCCTGCCTAGCCTTTGCCGCCAGCAACCCCGTTTGTGATGATAGTGCCAACGCGCTCTCCGCAAACGGCATTGATGATATTCTGCGGATTAGACAAAGAAAAAATCATGAGCGGAATGCTGTTGTCCTGGCACAGCGTCGCCGCAGTGGAATCGATCACTTTAAGTGAGTTTTCAAGGATGTCTTGGTAAGAGAGCTGCTCATATTTCACTGCGGAAGGGTTCTTGGCAGGATCGTCCGAATATACCCCGTCCACATTCTTTGCGGAAAGAATGATTTCTGCCTCAATCTCAACAGCGCGAAGCGCCGCTGCCGTGTCAGTCGAAAAATAGGGGCTTCCAAGTCCAGCCGCAAAAATGACCACGCGCCCTTTTTCCAAATGGCGCACCGCCTTGCGGCGAATATAGGGTTCACAAATTTCCTGCATGGATATGGCGGATTGGACGCGGACAGGCTGTCCCAAGCGTTCAATGGCATCTTGAAGGGCAAGGGCATTGATTGAGGTGGCGAGCATGCCCATATAATCCGCTGTCGCGCGATCCATGCCTTCTCCTGTTCTGCCTCGCCATATGTTTCCGCCTCCGACAACAACAGCAGCTTGCACGCCCCTTGTCGCAACGTCAACAATTTGTTGGCAAACAGACAGTATTGTCGGCTGGTGTATGCCATATCCGGCATTCCCAGCCAGTGCCTCCCCTGACAGCTTTAGCAGGACTCGTTTGTAAACAGGCTTCACACTCTCCTCCGGCATTACCACCCGCCCCCAGAAGCGAAGCGCCTCTTACGAATTGGAAATTTGCTTTGCGATTTCTTCCGCAAAGTTCT
>JAITGT010000048.1 GCA_031280495.1 Eubacteriaceae bacterium | reverse complement strand
CTTCGGGTGCGCGCCTGCGGCGAGCACCCGGCGGCGGCAGACGCGGCAGGCGTGAATGTCTACCTCATTCGCTACGCAGGCGTCCTTATCTCCGGTTTTTTGGCTGGGATGGGGGGGGTGGTGCTCATCGTTCCGACCTCCACAAACTTCAACGCCGATGTGGCGGGATACGGGTTTCTTGCCCTTGCCGTACTCATTTTCGGCCAATGGAAGCCGCTGCGCGTCCTCTTTGCGTCATTCTTCTTTGGGCTGATGAAAACTCTTTCCGCCGCATATGCCTCTATTGGGTTTTTGGCTTCCATTGGGCTGCCAAGCGGCGTATACAAAATGGCTCCGTACGTTGCAACAATTCTTGTGCTTGTGTTTACGTCGAAAAAGTCGCAGGCGCCGCAGGCGGTTGGGACCGCATACGACAAAAGCCACCGCTAGCTTTATTCCTGGCTGATCTGCTGTGCTACAACACTCCCGCCTGCATACATTTCGCGCAGGCGGGGTTTTTCAATTTTGCCTGTTGCATTGCGCGGCACACTGGCAAATATTACTTTTCTTGGCCTTTTGTAGCGGGGAAGCTCCAAGCAGAAGCGGTCAATCTCCTCTTTGCCAGCCAGGCAGCCCGTTTTAAGCTCAATGACAGCCGCAGCGATCTCGCCCAGCCTTGTGTCGGGCACGCCAATGACAGCTACGTCCTTAATTTTGTCGTTTGTGCGAAGAAAATCCTCTATCTGCACTGGGTACAGATTTTCCCCGCCCATAATGATGACGTCTTTCTTGCGGTCCACCAGATAGATAAACCCGTCCTCGTCTTCGCGCGCCATATCGCCGGTCAAGAGCCAGCCATCCTTGAGCACGGCTTCGGTTGCAGAGGGATCCTTGTAATAGCCAACCATGACGCCCGGCCCCGAGACCGCCAGTTCGCCCACTTCGCCCTTTGGAACGTCTTGGACGCTTTCGTCGACGATGCGCGCCTTCCACCCGAAGCCCGCTTTTCCGATGGCCCCTACTTTTTGGACATTGCCCACGCCTAAGTGCACAGCCCCCGGCCCGATCGATTCGCTTAAGCCGTAATTGGTGTCGTATTGATGAAGAGGAAAATAGCGAAGCCACCTCTTGATTAGGCTTGGCGGCACTGGCTGCGCCCCAATGTGCATCAGGCGCCATTGGGACAGCGCATAGTCAGAGAGCTTTAGCTCTCCGGAGTCTAGGCAGTCCAATATGTCCTGCGCCCATGGAACAAGCAGCCAGACGATCGTCGCGCGCTCTTTTGACGCGGCCTCAAGAATCCACTTCGGCGACGCCCCTTTTAGGAGGACTGCCTTCGTTGCGGAAGCCAGGCTTCCGAACCAATGCATCTTTGCCCCTGTGTGGTAGAGGGGCGGGATAAGCAGAAATACGTCTCCCGGACCCTGGCTATGGTGGTTTTGCTCTGTTAGGCAGGCATGCAGGAGGCTCTCGTGGTTGTGCAGTATTGCTTTGGGCAATCCGGTCGTGCCAGAGGAGAAGTATATAGCTGCCAGCTCGCTGGGATCCATGGCTATGCAGGGATCGGCGGAGGGCATTTCTCCTGTTTTCTCCTCATAGATCTCTGCGTATGGCGGAGCTTCCCCGCCTCCTATAAAGAAGAAGCTTCGAATGCTCTTAAGGCTAGGCTGTATGGGCGCTAGCCGGCTCGTGAAATCATCGCCAAATACAAGCCCGACGGCGTCGGCAAGCTCTAGGCAGTACTGTATTTCTTCTGAAGAGTAGCGGAAGTTAAGAGGAACGACGATGGCCCCTGCTTTTAAGGCTCCGAAGTAGGCGGGAAGCCACTCAATGCAGTTCATGAGCAGAATGGCGACTTTGTCCCCCTTTGAAAGCCCTCTGCTCAGAAGGAGGTTTGCAAAGCGGTTTGCCTGATCGTCGAACTCTTTCCATGTGATCTCTTTTCGGTAGGCGTCGCCAGGCTCTGTTTCGACCAGAGGCAGCTCTCGCCACTCCAATTTCTCGTCTAGCTCAGGGTTTACTTCAACTAGGCACGTTTCCTCTCCGTGCTCCTTTGCGTTGTTTCTCAAAAAATCCATTATCAGCATGATGCTACCTCAAAAATTGCGGAATAAAAAAATGCCCATATTCAGAAGGGCAGCGCATCCGCGCGCCCTTCAATTGCAGCCCGCCGCTCGCGCAGCCTGCCGCTGGCGCCAAAAGCGGGCAATAAAAAAAGCCCCTCAAAAGGACGGCTGAACCGTGATTCCACCTAATGTTTGCCCACCGCTCGCGCGCAATTGGGCCTCTGTGAGTCGCTTCATCTACTCAGCGCAGTAACGCGCGCCAAACGCTGCCGCCTACACAGCCGCGAAGGCCTTCGGCGCAAGGCTGGAAAGCGTATTCGCTGGGGGCTTAGCGCTCCTCTCATCAACCGGCTGCTTTCTTTTCAAAGCTGGCCCAGCTACTCTTCTCTCGTCTTTGCCATTATTTGCTTTAATCCGCACTATATTCGCAAAACTAAGAATGATTATACCCTTCCCGGCGCTGCGTGTCAAACATATAGGCAAACTCAGCGCCGCTCTTTTAGTGATCTGCGCTCAACAAGAAGCAGAAAGCAAAACTGCATGTGCAGGCCTATGTATGGGCGCTTCGCCTGCAGCTGAAGCCAGCAAAGCAAAAAAGAAACTGAACAGCCGAGAAAACAGGAGCGAGCAAATTTCTCAAATGTGCCCGCCCATAGCGGGGCTGCTAAAAATACGCAAATATACGCGGCTAAACACTCGGTAAGGGTGCGAAGGGCATCATGAACTGCTTTTTTTGGCCTTAAACGACGCAAATTGAAAACTCGGGTGCACAGCAGCGAATTGCCAGAAAATTTCCAATGTTCGTCAGGCAGCCTGCCCCTGGCTCGCCGAGGCATCAATTCCGATCTGACGTCTGGCTGGACTCGTTCGATATGATGCTGAGGCTCATCCAAGATTTCGTCCCGCGCCATGGCCGCCGCTTTTCCTGCTTCGAACTTTTGCCTCTCCGGGATCCCATCATGCCGCCCGCTGCTTCGCACGATCCTCGCAAGCCAGTTTTCAGTCTTTTCTGCCTTCCGACGCTTAACTGGCCTTATGCCGGCTGAATTGGCGCTAAGCGATACGGCCATAGCCCCCCGCGCGAAAAGCCCACTTGCCGCCAGTGAAGCGCCATTGATTGTCCATCCCTGATAGAGCTGAAGAGAAAGCAGAATATCAAGCAAGACGCATGCTCTCCTGCGGCAATGGCTCCTTGTAAACAGCGGCCGCTGCCGCGCAACCCCCAATGGCTGTATTTTAACGCTATTGTCTAACCTTGTAAAATTGAACCGCTATAAGTCGATCAGATATTATTGGTTAATTGCAACATTAATCTTATAATTTAGTAGACATTATTTTGCAATATTATTCTTTCTATTATAAAAATTGAATAAAGATGAAAATCAATGCTGAAATGATCCTGTCCTTTTTGCAATAACTTGATAATTGAAAGAGGAAGCGGATCATTTGGTTCTTCGCGCCATCATGATTATGCTGCCCAGCATTTCTGAATGCATTTGATCGCATAAGGCTGCTTCAGCCCTGTAGACACTGCTTTGAGTGGCTTTTTGCATTCTGTGACACTTAAAATTCATGAAGACAAGCGTGCCAGCATTTCTGATACAGACAGAAAAATTGCATATTGGGGATAAAGGACATGACGATGAAAGACAAAGTTTTCCTCTGTTGGGGTGGCGAGGCATCTCATGAAATAGCAAAAATAATTTGTCGGTACTTAGACAGGCTTGATATTGAATGCTTTATCTGCGACGAGATCCCACCCGGCAAAGATGCATTTAGCCACATCGTTAAAGAAATAAACGAGTGTAAGTTTCAAATTATATGTTTAACTCCACAAAGTATAAAACATGAATGGGTTTGGATCGAAATTGGCATGTTCTATGCTTTGCATGATGAATACTCCTATCCATTTCTTTTTGGCATCGAGCAGGGAAATGTTGACGGAATTTATAGATTTCTTACTGCGAGAGAATTCAGCAAAACTGCGTTCTTTGATGTGATCAAGGAGATTGATAGTATCATCCACCCAAAAAGCGACAGCGGCAAGCGCGAAAAAGAACTAGAGCTTGAACTCAAAGTGCTTAAGGACTTTGACGACTTGCATAAAGAAATTGGCGTTTCACTAGAAAGTCAAGGCGAAACAGATGTTTATGCCTCTACTCCAGATGTTTTTGGAGAGCTTGATGGAATTGAATGCAATTCAGTTGACATATTGCTAGATATATATAAAAGCGGCATAAAAGGTTTTGATCCAAGCAAAGTCGCGTCAAATACTATGGAAATATTGCTATATCTATCAGTCAATGATTATATTTCCTCCGAAGATGTAGAAATTGATGGTTTCGGGAGTATTCAGGCATACAGGCTTACGGAAAAAAGCAAAAACTGGATAACAAGGAACTATCAAAACCTCATTAGGCTAAATGAGAGGAAAAGAAAATAATGGCGCTCGAAATTTACAATATTTGCGCAGCTATAGGAATCGCCCTTACCTTTATTGCTTCAGTCTATTCAGCTTATTATGCTAGGAAGTCGACTAATTCTCAAAACTATGTCAATGCAATCACGAAAGTTCGTTACGAATGGGGGACCGCTTTACGAAAAAACGCTGCAATGTATTTTTCGACGCTTGATTACTACTGCAATAATGTGGATAAAGAAAGCTTGAAGAATCTTACGGTGTTTCACTATGAATTATTGTTTTTGCTTTTTGACAATGACGCAGTTCCAACAGAGTTGCTCGCAGCGATATATGGAGAATCGCTTGAATTGCTCAGCCTGAGTGGCGAGCCCAAAGATAATGTGAAAATAGAAGGCATTCTCCATAATATAAAAACCGAGAAAATAGATCTGTTCAAGCATATTCGATACTTGATCGAACGCGAATGGAGCAAACAAAAAAAAGAGGCAGTTCAATAGTTTTTGGGCGTGAAAAGCAAGTTTTAAGGATCGAACGCATATTGCGAGAAAGATGACAGCAAGACAGCAAATGGCAGCTTTATGAGTTCTCACTGTTAGCTTAAGAAAAGAGAGAAGAAGAGTAGTGCAGGGCGCCAAAAGGGCTGTAAAAGAGCGTTTTTGGGTTCATGCAGAGACTGGAGCGGCCGCGCCGGCACGCGCGGGCGAACTTGAAGCATGGCCTGAGTGGCGAGAATGCCGTTTTTGGGGGACAGCAGCAGGCTACGGGCGGGCAGCTGCGCAATAGCTGCAAAAAAAAAGCGCTTTCAACCCCAGCATGCGACAAGCATCATGCAGCATGCTGAGGCAAGCCTAGCGCTTTTGAAAGCGCTGCCCATGAGATCCGCGCAGGGACGAGCCTGCCTGGCTATGAGGGGTCCGCGCCTTCCGGCGCGTTGGAAGAAAATATGGGCTTCCCGCCCTCTCACATCGATTGCAGGGAAATGCAAGGCCTGTGTATGTGGCGCTCCCTGTTGCCGCAGGGCGATCCTTTCTCCAAAGCCTTGGCGCTTGCCCGCCCAGTGACTGGGGCGCCTGTATGCTGCCCTCCCTTTAGTTGCGCATTTTGCGGCTTTCTCGTATGCCGCCTTTCAAAAACCGCTCCTGAACTTCCCTGCTATTGCAGTTGGCTGACGGCACGAAGCTGAATATATTTAATGAAAAAGGCAATATTAAAGGAAAAAGGCGGAGGTTTTGCAATGAAGGCTATCGATCGGCAAAGCAAGCTGGCGGCAGAGCAGGAGACAAAGCCCATTCTTTTTGAGCGGTCTTGGGCTGTGGCGGATGAAAGGCCCATTGACCTGACGAAGCTCAGGCCCTACGTCCGATCGCCGAGAGATCCGTCTTCCGAGCTTGTGCGGGAGATGGCGTCAGAAGTGGGCTTCTTTGCCCGAAAAAAGGAGATAAGGGCTCTTTCCGCCGCGCCGCTTGTTTTCGCCTGCGTTGTCTCTTGCGACGATCGGATTCTCACTCCGGGCCAAAGCCGCTTCACGAATGCCGTCATATGCTATGCAGCAGACGATGGGCACCGGCTAAACATTGACTGGCTCTCCCGCACATGCGAATCCTTGAACCGGATGCCATCCAGCGGAGGGACAAAAAATGAAAAGAAGATCGCGCGCCTCATGGGCGACATGGCAACACACTACATTGCCCCGCTGCCGCTGGAGCTCTCTTCTGACTCCGCTGACGCCTGGCTTGCGACGATTCGGCTGGAAGACCAGGCCCTTCTTCCGCATGGATGCTTGCCTGCGCAGCGAATTTTGCCGTTCCTTGTTGCACAAAGCGGAAAAAGCCACCCCTTGCGCCGCTTTCGCCTGATCCCGCGCCGATTTTACGAAGCAAAGCCGGAGAATGGGCTTTAGCCCTCTTCGTTCTCGCTTGCATCCAGCAGCCTGTAGCGAATTGCCTCTTCATACGCCTCAAGGCCAAATGCCCCAACCATTTCGCCAATAAGCGCGCCCTGCCGAAAAAAGAGAACCGTGGGAACGCTCATGAGATCTGGAAACGCCGTTTGGACAAAAAGCTCTTCGCTTTCCGCGTTGAGTTTTCCAACTTTGACCAGCCCTTCAAATTCATCCGCAAGAATGTCCATAATGGGGGCAATGCGGTGGCAAGGGACACACCACTCTGACCAAACATCCACAATGACAGGAATTTGCGAGGCATAGACTTCTTGCTCGAAGAGCTCGCCTGTGAGCGCAACCGTCTTTGGCTCGGATTTCACGCCCAAAAGCTCAGATGCTACGGCTTTTCGGTATTCCTCTAGGCGGAACGCCCCAACCATGTTTGCCGCAAGCTCGCCGCCGCGAAAGAGAAGCACCGTGGGGATGCTGAGAAGGTCTGGAAATTTGGCGCGCACGAAGTCGCGCTCGTCTTCGACATTTAGCTTAGCCACTTTAACCCTGCCTGAATATTCGTCTGCCAGGCTCTCGATGAGGGGCGCTATGCGGCGGCATGGTGCGCACCAGTCAGCCCATACATCCACAAAGACCGGAATTTCAGACATGTGGACTTCCTTTTCAAAATTCTCAGCTGTCAGCTGGACTATTCGTTGATCCATAGAATTCCCTCCTTAGTAATATTATATTCTTTGGTGTGCACGCTAGGCGCCTGCGCCGCTGTTCGGCCCCGCGTTCCACTCGTTTTCGCGGCCTTGTCGCGGGCTTGCCCAAAAGCGCCGCGCCAGTTTCATTTGCAGCCAAAATCTGCTAACATGTCAGTGGAACACCCAATCCCAATAAGGAAATTGCCATGCATGAAAGCCTGAAGGGCAGGATAGCCCATTATAGCGCGTCCAATCCAGCCCGTTTTCACGTCCCGTCGCATAAGGGCAGGGGCGAGGGGCTAGTTTCGCGCGCTTTTGACATAACAGAGCTTGAGTTTTCGGATAACATCAACCACCCTAATGGCCAATGGCTTGCGGAAGAGGAGTCGCTGGCGCAGGAATTCTCGGTGCGCGCAACCCTTTTGTCCCTCAATGGCTCAACTGCGGCGGTCATTGCCGCCCTCTGCGCTTGCCTGACGAGCCAGGACAAAGCTGTGATAGGTGCAGACAGCCATGTGTCCGCCTACTACGGGCTTATGCATTCGGGCGCTGCCTTTGTTCGCGCCCGACAGGAGAGCCCTTTCTTCGGCCCTTCTCTGGCGTCTTTCCGCGAGGCGGCGGAAAAAGCGCCAGGACTCCGGCTGGCGTTTGTCACATCTCCGACATACAGCGGCCTAGTGAGGGATCTAGGGGAAATCATTCAGTACTTTCATGAAAAGGGGGCCTTTGTCGTCTGCGACGAGGCGCACGGGGCCCATTTGCCCTTTGCGGACGGATATCCGCCTTCCGCCATCGCCCTCGGCGCGGATATTGTGATCCACTCGGCTTACAAAACGGTCAACGGCCCTACGCAGGCCGCTTTCCTGCACATAAACACCCCCTGCATTGATGTTGAGGACGCAAGGCGCTGGCTGCGGACTGTTCAAACCACTTCGCCTTCCTACCCGCTTGCACTAGACGCACTGGATGCCGCCCGCGAGCTGAAAACGGCGGGGATGGCGTTTAGCAACATAAAAAAGTGGTATAATCAAATAGCAGAAAAGTTTGAAAAACGCGGTCTGTTTTTGGTAAATAAGGCGGAAGCCCAGAAAAATGCAGGCGCAAGCTATGACTTCGCAAAAATACCCATCGACTTTTCCAGCATTGGGCTGAACGCAGCGAGCGCAGCCAAAACCCTTGGCAGCGAATACGGAATATTTGCCGAAATGTCCGACGAACGGTCCGCGCTTTTTTGCGCGGGCATGAACTCGTCCGAAGAGGATTTTTCGCGGCTGGAAAAAGCCGTGCTTTCCCTTCCTAGCGGCAGCTTTGCGCCACGCGCTGCCGTTGCGCCGCCGCTTGCGGAAAGCATGGCGCCCATTCGCAGCGCCATGCAGGCAAAATGGCAATGGATGGGGCTGGAAAGGGCGGTGGGCATGGTTTGCGCCGATTTTGCCGGATGCTACCCGCCGGCTTCTGTGGTCCTCGCGCCTGGAGACAGAATTTCGCTTCAAGCGGCTTCATACCTTGAAGCTGCGCATCCTGCCTCCCGCTTTGGCATAGAAAATGAAAAGATAAAGGTGGCGAGCATTTGACTGGTAAGCTATTCGCCTTTGAGGGCGTGGACGGAAGCGGCAAGGCCACCCAGCATGCCCTTCTATATAAACGTCTAAAGAAAGAGGGAAGAAACGTTTTTGCGGTCAGCTACCCCCGCTACGGCAGCGAGTCTTCGGCATTGGCGAGGATGTACTTGAGCGGCCAATTCGGCGAAAGGCCGGAAGATGTCGGCGCTTATGCTTCCTCCACTTTTTTTGCTGCAGATCGCTACGCTTCGTATAAAACGGAATATGAAAGCCTCTATCATTGCGGCGCGATCATTTTGGCGGATCGCTACACCACTTCCAATATGATCCACCAAGCCGCAAAAATCAGTCCTGGGCCTGAAAGGCAAAAATTCCTTGACTGGCTCTGGGATCTTGAGTTTCGAATATATGCAATACCGGTTCCCACGCAGGTGTTCTTTCTTGATCTCGACGCCCAGATGGCGCTAAAGCTGCTGGCTGGACGCAGCGGGGAAATGGACATTCATGAGAAAAGCGAGTCGCACCTTGCCTCTTCCTATGCCTGCGCGCTTGAGGTTTGCGAAAAGTATGGGTGGGAAAAGATCCCCTGCACAAAAGGCGGCCTATTGCTGGGGGCCGAAGAAATCTCCGAGGGGATCTATTCCCGTTTGGCTGAATACCTGTGAAAGCGGATTTTTCGTACATGGCGCCTTTGGACGGCGCCATGCTTTCGCGCCAGATCGAGTCGGGAACTGTTGCGCACGCCTATCTATTTGTTGCCCCGGACAGGCAGGGGCAAATAAACGCAGCGAGGGGCTTCGTCAGCCATGTTGCGGCAAAAAGCGCCGGATGGGATGTGCCATTAATGAGGCGCAGGATTGAGGGCGGAATGTTTTCCGGCCTTCTTGAGATAAACCCCGACGGGACCGCCGTCAAAATTGGCGACATACGCCGGGCTATATCTTTTCTCTCCACCTCATCTTTGGAAGGCGGGGGCAAATTTGCATGCGTATATGGCGCAGAGCGCATGACGGAGCCGGCGCAGAATGCGCTTCTCAAGACGCTGGAAGGCCCTCCTAGGGATTCCTGCATCCTTTTGTGCGCCGCTTCCACTGACGGGCTTGTTGAGACCGTGCTTTCCCGGGTGGCGGTAATGCGGCCCGCCCAGGGGCAAGATGGCATGGAGCTTCCCGCACTTGCGGGGAGCCTAAGGGAAATTCTTCTTGCCGGCGATGACAGCCTTGCTTTTTCGGCTGCCGCAAGCCTTTCAAAAGACCGCGCGAGAGCTCTTTCCGAACTGGAAAGCATGTATAATTTTTTTGCCAGCGCATCCGCCGGCGGTGGCGCCAGCCTGCTGGGCCTGGGCGGGATCAAAAGAACCGCGTTGCGCAAGCTGGCACGCCTTTGCCTTGGCGCAATTTCGTCTGTGCGCCAAAACGTGCCCGTTCAATTGTCCATTGAATGCATGTTTATACAAATGCAGGAGGTAATAGGCCATGCAGAAAATAGTGGGAGTCCGTTTTAAACCTGCTGGCAAGATATATAATTTCGATCCCCTTGCAATCTTTTTGAAGAGGGATGACAAAGTAATTGTGGAAACGGCGCGTGGGCTTGAGTACGGCTATGTCGCCGTAAAAGTGCATTACGCAGAAGAGTCAGAGATTAAGTACCCGATTAAGCCAGTTGTCCGAAAGGCAACTGCGCGCGACGACAAGCTGCATGAAACGAATCTGCAAAAGGCCCCAGAGGCGATGGAAATTTGCAAGAGGCAGGTTTTAAAGCGCGGCCTTGGCATGAAGATCATCAACGCTGAATATACTTTTGATAGCACAAAAGTCATTTTTACGTTCACAGCGGATGGCCGCGTTGATTTTCGCGATCTGGTAAAGGATCTCGCCTCTATTTTTAAGATACGCATTGAGCTCAGGCAGGTAGGCGTGCGCGATGAGTCAAAGCTTGTAGGCGGGATCGGCCCCTGCGGGTGCGATCTGTGCTGCCACAAGTGGCTGGGGGAATTCCAGCCTGTTTCTATCAAGATGGCTAAGGAGCAGGGCCTTTCTCTAAACCCTGGCAAAATCTCGGGCATTTGCGGGCGCCTTTTATGCTGCCTGCAGTATGAGCACAATTGCTACGAAAGCTGCCTGAAAAAGCTCCCGAGCGCTGGCCAGCAAGTGTCGACGGCAGACGGAGTGGGCATTGTGCAAAAGCTCAACATTCTCAAGGAGTCCGTATTCGTCAAAATTTCATCCGATGACGGGGCGATCGTCAAAGAGTATCCAAGGGAAGCCGTCAAGTTCGACAAAAAAGCGGGCAGAAAAAAAGGGCAGGGAAAGCGGCAGCCGCAGGCAACAGACGCCATGGAAGAGGTCCTTGCCGAAGACGAGCTCAAGGAGCTGGCTGAACTGTCCAGTGAAAGGATCGACATAACCTAACTCCTGGCTGCCCCTGAGCGGCTTGGAGAATTTCCATGCCATTTAGAGGGTCAAAACAATATGAAACTGTTTCAGCTTCTGCCTGAAGGCTCTTATGAAGTAGCGTACGGGGAGGATCAGGAGATCCGCTCCCTTATGATTAATTCCAAGATTCCTTCCGAACGCGCTGTTTTTTTCGCGGCAAAAGGCAAGTCGATTGACGGCGCGGACTATATTGGGGAGGCAAAACGCAACGGCGCAGTTGCCGTTGTCCTTGAGCGCCGCAGGGCCTCTTACTACATACCGGGCGTCACATACCTCGTGGCCAATAGCATTGCGGGCGCCCAAAGCGAGATGGCAATCCGCCTATACGACGCAAACAGCCCGATGCCGGTCAAGGCGGCTGTGACTGGGACAAACGGCAAAACAAGCTTTGTCATGATCGCATCTGAGCTCTTTAACCGGATGGGGAAGCGCAGCGCATTCACGGGGACTTTGGGCACAAATGTTCCAGGGTTTTCAGGCGAGCTGACGGACAACACAACCTTTCCCCCTGCTCTCTACGCCAAGATTCTGCACGAATGCCGCAAGGGGGGCTTTCACTACATTTTTTCAGAAGCGTCCTCCCAAGGCATCGCAATGGGCCGCGTTCGCGGTTTTGCCTTTGACTACGCTGTCTTTATGAACCTTACCGAAGACCACCTAGACTACCACAAGAGCATGGAGGAATACTACCAGGCAAAAAAATCTCTTTTTGCCCAGTCAAAGAAAGGCATTGTCAACATCTCCGATCCCTTTGGAAGGCGGCTGTTTCGCGAGCTAAAAGACGAGGGGAGGGAAGTTGTGAGTTTTGCCAGCGGATCGGACGCCGACTATGTATTGGACGGCGTGCGGCGCGCTGGCTCCGCGACTGAGTTTTCGCTTAGATCAAGAGCGTTTTCGGATCGTTTTTGCGTCCCAATGATAGGCGCGCACAACGCCCTCAACGCCTCTCTTGCCATTGCCCTTGCTGCGGAAGAGGGGATGCCAATTGGCGAAGCCAAAACAGCTGCGTCGGATCTGCCCCCTGTTCGGGGAAGGCTTGAGCGCATAGAAACGGGCAGGCGATCTGTCTACATTGACTATGCGCACACTCCCGACGCCCTGGAGAAATCTATTGCCGCGCTGCGCGAGGCAACCGACGGCGCGCTGACAATAGTCTTTGGGTGCGGAGGCGACCGAGAAAGGGAAAAAAGGCCGCAAATGGGAAGAATTGCCGCCGAAAAGTGCGATCTGGCAGTTATCACCACAGACAACCCTCGAAGCGAGAACCCAAATGCCATTCTCTCGGAAATTGTCGGAGGCATTGGGGCGGCGTCTGAAAACTATTTGGTCATTCCGCAGCGGCAAAAGGCGATCGAGTACGCTATTCAGGCAACCGAAGGCGGAAGCGTCCTCATAGCCGGAAAAGGACACGAAGAGTATATGGTGGTCGGAAGCAAGAAAATTCCCTTCTCCGATCGCGCATGCGCGCGCGATGCCGTGTCTAAGCTTGAATTTGGGAAAAAACGCTCCCTAGGCCCCCTGTGATCTCGATGGCTGCGCCCCCCGCCATGAGGGGCGTTTTGTTGATGACGACAAGCCTTTCGCCCGCATAGAAGCGGACGAACGAAGCAGCTGGGTAAACTGCCAGGGACGTGCCCCCAATGATGAGCATGTCAGCGCCTGCGATATGCCTGGAAGCAGAGCTGACAACATCGCTGTTCAGCTGCTCGCCATATAAAACTACATCCGGGCGCACAATGCCTCCACAGCTTTCGCAGCGGGGAATCCCTATGGCACGGTAGACGAAAGCGAAACTATGGCCTTTTCCGCATTGTGCGCAGTAATTTCTATGCACGCTCCCATGCAGCTCGTCCACTGTTTTTGATCCCGCCAACTGGTGGAGCCCGTCGACATTTTGCGTGACAACAGCGAGAAGCTTTCCTTTTGCCTCCATATGCGCCAGCTTTTCGTGCGTGATGTTTGGCTTGGCTTGGGGATGCATCATCTTGTCGCGGTAAAAGCGAAAAAACTCCTCTGGCTGGCTATGAAGAAATTCGCTGCTGAGCATTGTCTCTGGCGGGTAGTGGTATTTTTGGCTGTACAGCCCGTCTTCGCTTCGGTAGTCTGGTATGCCGCTTTCTGTTGAGACTCCCGCCCCGCCAAAAAACACAATGCGGCTCGATTTCTCCACCATCTCCAAAAATCTCTCAGTCAGTGTTTCATCCAATTTGCGTGCCCATCCTTTCGCATGCCTTCAATTATAACATTTGCATGCCCCTGCCGCCTTAATAATGCTATAATTGCACTATGTATGCCTACCGAACAGTCAAGGCAAATGCCGAATTTGTATTTGAAGTAAAGCGGTCTGTTTTTTACGCGGCAGCTTGCCATGCAGAATCGGCAGAGGAGGCAATGGCCTATTTGCGCCAGAGGGCAAGAGAGCATCCCAAAGCGACGCACCATTGCTACGCTTTTGCCCTAGGCCCGAGCCGCGCTGTCGCGCGATCTTCGGATGCAGGAGAGCCGGCGGGGACGGCAGGCAGGCCAATCCTGGCAGCGATGGAAGCGAAAAACGTCAGCGACGCGGCTATTGTCGTTACACGCTACTTTGGCGGGTCAAAGCTGGGCGCCGCAGGCCTTGCCAGAGCCTACAGCCGCGCTTCTGCTGGGGCTTTGGATGAGGCAACCCTTGTCCCAATGGAGAAAAGGGCATTTGTGGAAGCGTTGATCCCTTACGGGCGCCTGGAAGGGGCGAAGAGGTATCTTGCCTCCCGCTCCGCCCGCATTCGATCGGAGGAGTTTGGGGAAGCGGTCAAAGTGCTCTTTTCCGTGCGCGAGAAAGACGCAAATTCTGTGTCTGAGTACTTGGAGCGCCACGAAATGGCAAGAGGCTGCGCCGCCATTGGGGTGTGCTATGAACCAAGCGGGGGCGAGACATGCTGACATACATCATCGGCGAGTGCGAAGCGGGAAAAAACGGCGATCTCCTCGTACAATGCGGCCCGATAGGCTTTAGCCTGTCCTGCTCCGCCATTGCCTTGTCGCGCTTTTCGTCTGCAAAAGGGGCGCAAAAGGTGTTTACCCGCCTCACGCTTTCAGAGTCTGGCGCTGTGCTCTATGGGTTTTGGGACGAGGCGGAAAGGGATATGTTTGAGAGGCTTGTCTCTGTCAGCAAGGTGGGGCCGAAAGCCGCGCTGGGCATCCTTTCCCGCTACCCCCCCTCTCAGCTGGCTGGCATCCTCTCCGCAGGAGACGCAAAGGCCCTCTCCCAAGCCAGCGGCGTTGGCAAAAAGCTGGCTGAGTCCATAATCTTCAACTTGCGCAGCCAATTTGGCGAGAACAGCGCGCTGCAGCTCAGAATGGAAGAGGAAGGCATGGGGCTTGATATGAACGAGCCTAAAACAGCGGCTTTGCTGGCTTTGGAAAGCCTGGGCTTTGAAGCCGCCCAAGCGCAGGGCATGGTCAAGGCCGCATACAGGGAAGGAATCTCTGCTGAGGAGCTGATTCGCTCTGCGCTGCAGAGCTAAGGGAATATGGAGAAGAGAATTGTCACTGCAAAGCCCAGAGAGGGAGAGCCGGAGCTGGACGCAGGCCTTCGCCCCAGCAGCCTGGCCGACTATGTAGGCCAAAGCTCCATCAAAAAGAGAATGCAGATTTTTGTCAGCGCGGCGAAACAGCGCAAAGAGGCGCTGGATCACGTGCTGCTGTATGGCCCCCCAGGACTGGGCAAAACGACTTTGGCGCACATCATTGCCAACGAAATGGGCGTCGGCATAAAGATTACCAGCGGGCCAGCCATTGAGAAGCCCGGCGACCTTGCTGCAATCCTTGCCGGGCTGAGGCTGAACGACGTGCTCTTTATTGATGAAATCCATCGCCTCAGCCATGTCGTCGAGGAAGTGCTGTATCCCGCCATGGAGGACGCCTGCATCGACATCGTTATCGGAAAGGGCGCTGCGTCCCGCTCTATCCGGCTTGATCTCCAGCCTTTTACCCTCATCGGCGCCACCACCCGATCTGGAATGATCTCTTCCCCGCTGCGCGATCGCTTTGGAATCGTCAACCGTCTGGATATGTATTCGGAGGACGAGCTGACAGCCATTGTGATGCGATCTGCGCGCATTCTTAAAGCCGATCTTGACGAATCCGGCGCGAAAGAGCTGGCTATGCGCTCGCGGGGAACTCCCCGCATCGCAAACCGCCTTCTGAAGCGCGTTCGTGACTATGCCCAGGTGATGCTGGTGAAGAAGATTGACAAAGCCGTCACAAAGCAGGCGCTGAGCATGATGGAAGTGGACGCATGTGGCCTAGACAAAAACGATCTTGACCTCCTTTTCGCAATCGTCGACAAGTTTGGCGGGGGCCCTGTTGGATTGGAGACATTGTCCGCCGCTCTCAGCGAAGACAAAGACACCATTGAGGACGCATATGAGCCTTACCTGATCCAGCAGGGCTTTATCATGCGAACCCCGCGCGGGCGCGTTGCAACGAAGCGCGCGTACATCCACCTTGGGCTTGAAGAAAAGGCGGGCCATGCAAAAGAGGCTAAGGGCCAATGAACACAGAGGATTTTAACTACGCCCTTCCTGAAAGCCTCATTGCCCAGCTTCCGCTTTACGAGAGGGACGCATCCCGCCTCCTTGTCTACCACAGAGGCTCTGGCCGCATGGAGCACCGCACATTCTATGACGTTGCCGAGTATATAGCGCCGAAGGACTGCCTCGTCGTGAACGAGACGAAGGTATTTGCCGCGCGCCTGCATGGCAAGCGGGAAGAAACCGGCGGGAAAATTGAGCTTTTGCTCCTGCGCGAAACTGGCGAATGGGAGTGGGAAGCCATGGCGAAACCCGCCTCGCGCGCGCAGCCAGGAAGAAAATTCCTGTTTCCCGGAGGATACTCCGCGCAAGCCGTTGCGGCGCTGGGCGAAGGAATCCGATCTTTCCGCTTTTCTGGGCCAGGCAGCATTCAGGATCTTATCTATGAAAGCGGGGAAGCCCCGCTTCCCCCTTACATTCATACAGACGGCAAAGAGATGCTGGAGCGCTACAACACTGTCTACGCCAAAACAGCAGGCTCAGTCGCCGCTCCAACCGCCGGCCTGCATTTCACGGCGGGGCTGCTCGGCAAAATAGAGAGCTCCGGCGCCTCCATCGCAAAAATACTTCTTCATGTCGGGTTGGGCACATTTTTGCCGGTGAAAGAGGAAAATGCCGAAAATCACCGCATGCATACAGAAAGCTACGAAATAAGCCAGGGCGCGGCGGATCTCGCAAACGCCGCCCGGAATAGGGGGGGGCGGATCATCGCTGTGGGGACCACCAGCGTCCGCGCCCTGGAAACGGCGGCGGGCGGAGACGGCGCCGTTCGGGCTGAAAAAGGGGTGACTGGCATCTTTATATACCCTGGATACCAATTCAAGGCTGTTGACGCCATGATAACGAATTTTCACTTGCCAAAGTCCACTTTGCTCATGCTGGTTAGCGCCTTTATGGGCAGGGGAGAAGCCATGGCGATGTATGAGGAAGCGGTTCGCCTTCGCTACCGCTTTTACTCTTTTGGAGATGCATGCCTGATACTCTAGCGAAAAACGCCGACAAGGAAAACAACAAATGAAAAAACCGCTTTCCGCAGTGCTCGACAAGATTCAGCCTTCCATAACGATGGGCATTACGTCAAAAGCCCAGGCGCTTCGCGAGCAAGGGCACACCGTCTATTCCCTTGGCGCAGGCGAGCCCGACTTTCCTGTGCACAGCGCCGCCAAAATGGCGGCAGTCGAGGCCATCGCGGCCAACAAATCCAAGTATGGCAGCGTCGAAGGCATTTGGGAGCTTCGCGCCGCAATTGCAGAAAAGCTTAGGGCAGAGAATGCGGTGGACGCCTCGCCCAGCGAGGTTATTGTGACAAGCGGGGCAAAGCAAGGCCTCTTTTGCGCAATGCAGGCACTTTGCAGCCCGGGTGAAGAAATCCTGATTCCTACCCCCGCCTGGGTCAGTTATGTAGAGATGGCGCGCATTGCCGGCGCCGTTCCCGTGGCATTTCCCACCAGCAAAGAAAACGGCTTTAAAATTACGCCTGGAGAGCTAGAGAGCGCTTTGACGGAAAACACGAAGGCGGTCATTGTCAATTCGCCGTCCAATCCGACTGGCGCCGTTTACACCAGAGAAGAGCTCTACGCGCTCTATGAGGTTTGCGAGAGGGCCGGCGTGTATGCGATTTCTGACGAGATATATGAAAAATTCCTTTACGACGGGGCAAAGCACGTTTCAATGGCGTCGCTTGGCGATAAGGCAAAGGAAACGGTTGTTACGGTGAATGGGTTTTCAAAAGCTTTTTCCATGCCTGGGTGGAGGGTCGGCTACGTAATGGCCGAACAGCCGATCATTCGCGCCATGAGCGCGATTCAGGGGCATTGCGTATCCCACGCGTCCCTCATTGGCCAGTATGCGGCGGCGGCGGCCCTCAGTCTGGGCAGCGGCTACTTCTCCGAGCTTGCCAGCGAATATGCGCAAAGGCGTGCGATTGCCAAGGCATTTTTGGACGAATATGGAATAGGCTATCCGGATCCATTAGGCGCGTTCTATATCTTTTGCGACATATCGCCCTATCTGACTGATGAGGCTGCGACGGCGGCTGCCTGGTGCGAAAAGCTTCTTGAAGAAGAAAAGGTTGTTTGCGTGCCAGGGGAATTTTTCGGCTCGCAAGGATGCATTCGAATCTCTTACGCCGCCAAGAAGGAAGTCCTTAGTGAGGCGCTAGGGCGAATCGGCTCTTTCCTGGAACGCAGAGGCGCGGTTCGGACGCCGGGTGCAAGATGAGCAGCGCAAAATCGTCATACCAAAACCCGCTCAACACACGTTACGCCTCAAAGGAAATGTCTGCTATTTTTTCAGACGATCGCAAGTTCTCAACCTGGAGAAAGCTGTGGATCGCGCTGGCTAAAGCGGAAAAGGATTTGGGAGTCGACATATCGGACGAAGCCATTCGGCAGATGCAGGAACATCTCGACGAAATAGACTACGAAAAGGCGGCACTCTACGAACGAGAGCTGCGCCATGACGTAATGGCCCAT
>JAITGT010000029.1 GCA_031280495.1 Eubacteriaceae bacterium | reverse complement strand
TTGCATACATAAACCATGACATAGAAGACGCTGTGCGGGCTGGCCTTCTTCAAGAGGCGGACATTCCCAAGAGGCTTCTTTCCATTCTTGGGCGAACCAGCTCGCAGCGCATCAACACGATGATCAGCGACATAGTTATGTCAAGCGAAGGAAAGCCGGGCATTTTCAAAAGCCATGAAATCGGCGAAGCGACTTCCGAACTGCGGCAATTTATGTTTGAGAGAGTCTACATAGGCTCCAAAGCAAAAGCAGAGGAACAGAAGGCAAAAGGGCTTATAAAGTCCCTTTACTTCCGTTTCGCGGAAAACCCGTCCGACATGCCCAGCGAATTTGCCCAAAGGGTGGAGGCGGAAGGCGCCGAGCGCATTGCCTGCGACTACACGGCCGGCATGACGGACACATATGCCGTAAAAAAGTACAGCGAGCTGTTTGTCCCGCATTTTTGGGGCTAGGTGCGCCCTCTTTTCAATAAAGCGGGAAGACGCTGTAAAAATTCATAAGGCAAGACAAATTTCCGTGTATTTGACTAAATAAGGCTGGTAAGGGAAAAATGGCTACACGATTATCCAACGAATTCATTCAAAAGGTCATCGATGCAACAGACATTGTCCAAATTGTCAGCCAGCATACGGCTCTTGCCAAAAAATCAGCGACATACATGGGCCTTTGCCCTTTTCACAGCGAAAAGACGCCTTCCTTCACCGTCGACGCCGAAAAAAAGCTGTATTACTGCTTTGGGTGCGAAAAAGGCGGAAACGCCGTCGGTTTTGTGATGGATGCGCGAAAGCTTTCTTTCCGGGAGGCAGTTGAGTACCTGGCTTCTGAAGCCAACATTCCAATGGAGCGCTCCGAAGGGGGCGACAGCGAAGCCTACCGTCTGCGCGAGGCGATCCTAGCCATGAACCGGGACGCAGCAAACTTTTACTACCTGTCGCTGCGCCAGGCGCCCCAGGGAAAGGCCTATCTTGAAAAGAGAGGGGTCGGAGAGGGGGCGGTTCGCGGCTTTGGCCTGGGCTTTGCCCCAGGAAACCGGCGGCTTGCAGAGCACTTGGGGCAAATTGGCTACCAGGAAAAAGACATGCTTGCCGCCTCTCTTGTCCGAAAAGGCGAACGGGGCCTGTATGACTTCTTTTTCGGCCGCGTGATGTTTCCCATACAGGACGCGGCGGGAAAAGTGGTTGGCTTTGGAGGGAGGAACCTGGACGCCTCCCTTCCAAAATACCTCAACACCAGCGACAACATTGTCTTTCACAAAGGCGAGTGCCTCTATAACCTCAACAGCGCAAAGGCAAAGCTCGACAAAAGCCCGCTTATCTTGGTGGAAGGCTACATGGACGTCATTGCCCTAGCAGAGCACGGCGTCGCTACGGCTGCAGCCTGCCTGGGCACTGCGCTTACTCCCGCCCATGCCCGGCTTATCCTGCGCTACACGCAGTCTGTCGTGCTTTGCTACGATGCGGACAGCGCTGGCTCCAAGGCTGCGCAGAGGGGATCCGACGTCTTAATGGAAGCGGGCATCGAGCCAAAGGTGCTGTTGCTGGAAGAAGGGGAAGACCCAGACAGCTTTGTGCGAAAGCGCGGAAAGGAGAGCTTTCTCTCCGCATTGGCAGGCGCGTCCTCCGCAATTGCGTTTAAGATCGACATGGCGGCCAAAGGCCGGGATCTCTCCGACATAGCGCAAAAGTCGGAATTCGTGCGGCAGGCCGCTGCGGAATCGGCGAAAATCAGCGACGAAGTCCGGTGGGACCACTACGCCAAAAAGATTTCCGAAATGGCCGGCATCGACAAAAATACTGCCATGCGGCTCATCCAGTCCGCCTGGAAGGGGGAAGCTTCCATGGAGGCGCAGCCCATCCGAGTGCGCGCCAAGGCTTCGAGCGAGACGGCTGAGCTCCGGCTCCTTGCATATTTCGCAAAGGATCGGGCAAACTTTGAACGCTTTGCAAAAGCTAATGGCTCTGAATCGCTCTTTGAAGGCGAATGCAAAGAATGCTACAAAGAAATTGTGAAATTTTATGACACAAAACAAAATTTACTTGACATAACAAGCAGCTTGATGTATAATAATAGAATTGCCCATACGACATCAAAATTTCTTTCCCTGCCTCAAGGGGAGCGCTTCGAAGAGGCGGAAATGCTCGCTTGCATGAAAACGCTGATCATGGCGAAATATGAGAAAGAAATGAGCAGCATTATGGAGCAGATACGTGCAGCGGAGACAGACAAAGACGAACAGACCGCGAAGTCGCTAATGCTGAAGCATTCGCAGATGAAAAAAGAGATGCTTGAGCAAAAGGAGGGTAATGCATGAACAACTCTTCACAAAATGTGTTGGATCTGATCGCGCAAAACGAGCAGCTTTCCCAAAAGGTGGAAGTGCTCCGCAAAAAGGCAAAAGACGAAGGGAAGCTGTCTTTTGACTTCTTGTCAAATGCGCTGGAGGACATCGACTTGACCGCCGAAGAAAGCGATGCGGTTCTGGAATACCTTAGCAAAGAATCCGTTGACATTGTCATCAGCGACGAGGAAGACGACGAGAGCCTTCTTCAAGAGCCCACCCTGCCGCTGCCTATAGTAGAGATTGCCGATATCATTTTAGCGGACGAAACGGTCATAAAAGACGATCGCTCGGATTTTGATGGAATCAACATCAACGACCCTGTGCGCATGTACCTAAAAGAAATCGGCAAAGTAGACCTTTTGACCGCAGAAGAAGAGGTCCGGCTCGCTGAACGCATTGAGCAGGGGGACATGGAAGCGAGGCGCATTCTGACAAATGCCAACCTCAGGCTGGTTGTTTCTATTGCAAAGCGCTACGTCGGCAGGGGAATGGCTTTCCTTGACTTGATTCAGGAAGGCAACCTCGGGCTTCTCAAAGCTGTTGAAAAATTTGACTGCACAAAAGGCTTTAAGTTCAGCACCTATGCTACTTGGTGGATCCGCCAGGCTATTACAAGAGCGATAGCCGATCAAGCGCGCACAATCAGAATCCCTGTACATATGGTTGAAACCATCAACAAGATCATGAGGACGACCAGAGTTTTGGTACAGGAATTGGGAAGAGACCCTTCGACAGGCGAAATAGCGGCAAGGCTGGGCATGACGGAGGACCGCGTGGTTGAGATCTTGAAGATTGCGCAAGATCCCGTCAGCCTTGAAACCCCCATCGGCGAAGAGGACGACAGCCATTTAGGCGACTTCATACCGGACGAAGACGCAACAGCCCCGGAAGACATGGCCAGCTACATGCTTTTAAGGGAACAGCTCCTAGACGTGCTCAAAACGCTGACAGAGCGCGAATCGAAAGTTCTCATCCTTCGCTTCGGGCTTGAGGACGGCAGGCCGAGGACTTTGGAAGAAGTCGGCGAGATTTTTAAAGTGACAAGGGAGAGGATTCGCCAAATAGAGGCAAAGGCCTTGCGCAAGCTGCGCCATCCGACGCGCAGCAAAAAACTCAAAGATTTTCTTTAGGCGGCAAGAGGCATGCGGTAAAGAGCCGGATGCCTCTATTTTGTTGCCGCGGAATGCTGCGCAAGAGGGGATGCAGGAGGCGAGTTTTGCTTTTGGCAAACCCTTCAGGATAGAGGGGAGCAATTTCGGCTGCGGCGCCGCCCAGCCAGCGGCGCATGCCAGATTGGCAAAGAGGCATGCCTGGAGCCTCTGCCTGCGCACTTGAAAGAAGGCTGCATGGCGGCGCGCATTATGCCGCGCCGCTGCATCAGGCATGCTGCGGGCGGCTCCCAAAGGCCGCTTTTCATGTCCGTGCCGCGGACGAAAGCCGTAGATGGCAGCGCGCTTTTGTGGTAGGATTGTCTTGGCCCGCTGCTTTGCCCGCTTTTGCCATAGCGGCGATCGCAGCATGGCGCAAGGCGAGGCCTATGCCTGCCGCGCACACTTCTCCATTGGCAGGCGTGTGCATCCTGGGCAGCCAAAAATAAAGCGTTCGCGCGAAAAGGCGCAATATTCAATAGCGCCAATCCGCGCTATGGCCGAGCGGCATGCGAACCAACCCTCAAAGGGCGCGCAGCGCGGCTGCACGCTTTCTCAGGCGGCTTGAGCATCGAGCCAAAGTTTTGAGACAAGGCAGGGCAGAACAATGGAATGGACCAAAAAAACAGTCGCAGGGGCAGTCGACCTCGCCCTGCTCAAGCCAGGCATGACGCAAGAAGAGCTTCGGGCAGGGCTAAAGGCGGCAATTCGGCTCGGCTGCGCCTCCGCCTGCGTAAGAGGGTGCGACATCCGCGAGGCGGAAGCAATTTTGCGGGGCACGCAAACCATGCTGTCCGCCGTTGTCGCTTTTCCCCACGGAGGCGCCTCAACAGAGGCAAAAGCATTTGAAGCAGCCCATTACGCCAAAGCGGGCGCCCGCGAGATCGACTTTGTCATAGCCGTCGGGATGGCCGCGTCTGGAGACTACGCCTATGTCGCGCATGATATGGAAAGCGTCGCTTTCGCTGCGCACGCTGAAGGCTCCATTGTCAAAGCGATCTTTGAATGCTGCCTT
>JAITGT010000024.1 GCA_031280495.1 Eubacteriaceae bacterium | reverse complement strand
GGCTTTCTTTGGCGGCGGGAAGAAAGAGAATTGGCAAAACTACGCTGGGTCTTCCTACGCCCGAAACTATTCATACGCTGGCGAAGTCTTAGAAGCGACAAACGGAAATCGCACGTTAGTGCGCACAAAAAACCGTTTTTCAGAAGGCAGCGGCTATGAAGCGATTTCGCCTGGAAAACTTGGAGAAAGTTTCTCTATTAAGGCAATTTTTGATTCTAGCGGGCGGAGAGTGGCCGAAGCTGTCCACCCTAATGAGAAGGTAGAAATTGTTGCAGATCGAACATTCGAGCAGCACGATTTGCTGCGAAAAAAAGCGACATAGAAAGGGATGACCATGACAGACGTTTTAATCAATATATCGAACCGGCATATCCACCTAGACGAAGCAGACTTAAAAACCCTCTTTGGCGACAGCCATAGCCTAACGAAGATCAAAGATCTGATTCAGCCTGGGCAATTTGCTGCTGAAGAAACGGTTGATCTTGTAGGGTCAAAGGGCGGAATAAAGGGCGTGCGCATTATTGGCCCTTTGCGCAGGCAGTCGCAGGTTGAGATTCTCGTCGCTGACTCTTTCAAGCTAGGCGTGCCTGTCGCCCTGCGTGACTCAGGCGATCTTGCGGGCACTCCTGGGATTAGGCTTGTCGGCCCAAAAGGCGAGCTTGAGCTGAAAGAAGGCTGCATTGTTGCAGCGCGCCATCTTCACTTGCACACATCAGAAGCAAAAGAGCTTGGCTACAAAGACAAAGACATTATTTCCGTAGCAGTTGACGGAGAGCGAGGCGTCATTTTTGAAAATGTACTTGTGCGCGTGGGCGACAGCTACAAGCACGAAATGCACATTGACGTGGAAGAGGCAAATGCCGCCCAACTAAAAAACGGAGCATTAGGGCGCATTGTTGATATAAAGTGAGCTGAGAGGCGTTTTCAGTGGGCAGGAGCAGCTTGGGCTTTCCAAGTGGCGCCTGCCCTTTTGAGTTTTGGGGCCATCTGTTAGGGCAGATGCGACACTGCTGACACTCCACTTCTCCGCTTTTGCGAGCTGCAATGCAATTGGCGGCAGGTGCGGCAAAAGGCACAGCATTGCTTCTGGCATTCCTCAAGAGCAAGAAAGGCAATGGCATGAGGGCAGCGATTGCCCTAGCTGTGCGCCGGCCTGTTCTCAGCATTCCATAAAACTGTCCAACACAGCCTCATAGCTCGCCGAAAAGCTGCAGATGTCGCATTCGTATTCTTTTGTTTTAGTCAAATAAAGATAACCCTCTGAGCATTCGGGGCACAGAATGTTTCCGCTTGCGTAATAGAGCGTTATTGCCGCTGTGCATACTGTGTCTGCAGAAAAAGGGTCCGCTGCCCTGCACGCGCCGCAGGATTCCGTGCGGTATTTGCACGTTTCGCCGGCTTTCCAGCCTTCCTTCAATCGCTTTCCCCCTTCTGCTTTTCCAAAATGACGCTTCCCAGCACATCCCCCATCAGCGCGCCTGAGTGCTGCGCTTCCTGTGGCGTGTTTTGGTCAGACCCAACCTCAATAAGCAGGGAATTGGGCTTCAGAAACTGGTTGTAGTAATACTCCTTAGGAACATACTTAAGGAACAAGCCGGGGTACATCTCGCCCATGCGCTCTTCAACAATATCCTTAAATGCTACGTTTTCTTTTGCGAATGAGGATTTTAGCCCAAGCACTAGCTCAACTGAAGCGACGCTGTCGCCTGCGACTGTCGTGCGGAAAGTTTCTCGCGTGGCTTCTGTCGGATTGGAGACTGCGTCGCGGTGGATATCATATATGTACTGAATGGATGGGTATTTATTCAACGCCTCTTCGATGGCGACACGCGATCTGTCATATGCGTTACTGTACGGTTCGTCGAAAGTGCTTGTTATGTGCAGAGACTGTATGCCGTGCTTTTCATAAAGCGCTTTGCACAATTGCGTGCCGACGGCAACTACAGTATATTTGTGATCTTTCGATCGGGTTGTGCCCTCAGGGTTCTGGTAGGCTTCAGTCGTGTGCGTATGGTAGACAAGGACTAGAGGCTTGCCCGAATTGAACTGTTCCTCTATATCTGCTTCAAGAGCGCCGTCAAAACGGGGCGGTGCATAGCCTGAGCTAATACCGCTAGGCGCTCCCGAATTTTTGCGCTCTTCGTGGTAATACTCCAGTATAGGGATTTCATAGCGCAGCAGGGAGGCCACGCCCTTATTGCGATCCTCTTTGTTTTCTTCCGGCGACTTAAGCATGTTGCTCATGCCTGTGCCAGACAGAACCAAGCTATTGTAAACCTCTACAAGGACGCCGTCTTCTTTCTTAGCAGAATCCGCTTTATCCGTTCCGGAAATTCGAGCAAATGAAAAGGGTATATTTACAAACAGTATGGCAAAGAAAAAGGCAGCAAGCTGTATTTTTTTTTTCAAGAGGTTTTGCCTCCAATAGGCGCGAGAGATTTGTTCAGTACGTCAGCGGCAATCTCAGAAATGACGCGAACATAATGGTCGCAGTCTGCGGGAGTAATAACAGCAGTATCATGGCGAGAGTATTGGGCACTGTCCGTTCCCGACTTGGCAGGCACATGCTTTAGGTCCATGCCGGCAGTCGTTGTGTAGCCAATGGAAAGTATGGCCTTTGCTTTTGGCAGTTTTTCCAAGCTGTCTCTCTTCTTGTCCAATCCGCTGCCAGCGGAAAGAGGCGCGTTAGAGATTTGAATGCACTCCAGCATTCGCTCCGGCGCATTTGAATAAAGAGAGTCCAGCATAACAATTGCGTCAGGGGAAGCGTAATTAGCCACAATGCCAACGAAAGCCCCGCTGTCAAGGCCTGTCGTTCCCTCTACTCCCGGCGAGATGGAGATAACGGAGCCGACGGATGTTGCAATAAGCCGTGCGGTGCTTGTGCCAAAGCTGTCTGCTACCAGAGAATCGTTTCCAAGGCCAATGACCATAGCTTTTTCTCCCTCCTTAAAGCTTATTAAGGAACTGACGCATTTATGCATAGCTTCTGACAGATGCTTTCTGTCTAGGCTTTGGCGCTGAAAGGTGAGGACGAAATAACGGCCTTTGGGTTTTGCAAGAATTTTGGATGCTTCAGAACTGATAGTGATCTCGTCGACAGATACGCTCTCAAATGAGTGTGCCTTAAACATGTCTCCCTGCCCTATCTCGCTTGCGAAGTCGGAAAGAACATCTGATTGGCGCATTGGAGCCCCCCTAGCTGAAAATATCCCCTACATCGTTTCGCTGGGCGCTTCTTAAAATGAATGGCGCTGCCGGCACTGCAGGGGTCCGCTCTCTATCTTTTGCTTGCAATAGGGAAAATATGATGATAAAATAATATAGCTTTTACAGAAAGGAGGATGGAAAATGGCTAACATTAAGTCCGCAAAGAAAAGGATTCTGACGAGCGAAAAAAACCGGCTTCGAAACAAAGCTGTAAAAACAAATCTCAAGACAACTGAAAAGCGCTTCCAGGCGGCTATTTTAGGCGGGAGTGTGGAAGAGGCCGAAAACGCGCTTAGGCTTACTTCGAAAAAATATGACATGGCCGCTTCAAAGGGCATTATTCATAAAAATGTAGCTAACCGCAAGAAAGCCCAGATCGCCAAGAAGCTTGGCGCAATGAAGGCGGGCGGGCAGCAAATCCAGGAATAGGCACAGCTGCCGTTCGCGGCATGCCGAAATAAAACCCAAGCCGGCGAGAGCGCTCTGTTCATTCACCGGTTTTTTTGTGTTTTATGATTTTATGCACCTTCTTTAAGCCCTGCTTCAAGTCTTCTCCCTTTCTTCTTCTGCATTTTTAGGCGTACCAAACGCGCAACTTATGGTTACTTTATGCATGCTCGCCTTGAATTGGGCATAGCGTTTCATCAATGCTGGACGCACAAGAGATTCCTTCAGCCAAAGCAACTCAGGCGGCCGATCCAGACGGCAGTGAAGCGGTCTGTTCGCCAGCACGCCAACAGCGCTGTCGCCAGTACGGACAGCTTCCCTCTGCCCTGCTGAAAAAAGGGAAGAGCTTTGCGAGTGCTTTTCTCTTTTCTGGAATTTTCTCCATTCTCTTCAGCTGCGGCGGCATAGCAAAATAGGCCGCTCAGTAGAAGCATGCCAATCGCTTGCCCTACAAACAGCCTCTTTTCTCGCTCGCGATGGAAAGGGCGCCGCCGCCAAGGCTCTCCAAAGCTTCCCGCATGCCCTCGCACAACGCTATTTCATGGATCTCTTTGCCTGCGTAGCAGCCTCCGCAATGCAGGCGGCATCGGACAGGCGCTCGCCTAAAAAGCTGCGCAATTCAGAAAAGGGCGGCCACAGGGACGGGCTGGCAACTCGCTCCAGGCTGCCATTTGAAGCCTCTTGCACGCCCATGCGAGCAAGAGCGAATCAAGCGGCGGACTGAATTGCCTTGCGCAGTGTCCGCGATGGTTCCGTCAACAGCCTGTTTTGTGCGCACTAGCGGTATATCTTTGTAAAATCCGCATCGTCTGCGTCAAGCGCTGTTTCCGCTGGCTCTTCTTCCGAATCTTGGCGCGCCCTCTCTCCAAACCTTCGCTTTGAGGACGGGCTGCGGACAGCGTTCCCTCTCCTTAGCGGGCCAGTTGCCCCCTTGCCTAGTTCCAGCTTTGTCGTGTCTGACGCGTCGGATGCGCTGGAGTGTTCAATGTGGCGGTATATTTTTTGCTTTGGAACGCTGGAGCGCCGCTTTTTCACAATCAGCACATAGGCGCCGAACCCAATGGCGGCGGCGCAGAGCAGAGCGCCAGCAGCCAGCAGCGCCGCTCCAATCGAAAATGAAGAGCCTTTCATATCTCTTGTATTAATTTTGGCTGAGGCAGATTTGCTTGCAGTCTGAGGCTCTTCGTCCATTTCAGAGCTCCCAAAAGAGCCTTCAAGCTGGGCTGTCAGCCGATACGTATAGTCAACCCCTTCTTCCGCCGTTTGGTCTAAATATTCATTTTTGCTTGTGTCGGCCAGTTCTTGGATAATGCCAAACTTATTGATGAGATCGCCGATTTCGCTTGGGACTGCGTCTTCAGTAAGCGTTTCTTCCCGCCTCTCAATGACAATAGAAGAGACGCGAAGGGTCCCTTCGCCGCCGATTGACATATCCTGCAGGCCCTTCCAGCGCAAAATTGGCTTTCCAGAGCTGCCCTTTGCAAGCTCCAAAGTAATTTTGGGCGTCTGCAGCTTATATGCGAACGATTCAAGCTTGTCTTGCAACAGCTTGATCGAGTCTGCCTCAGCGTCCAGGTCTATCTCGTTGAGCGAAACCTGGAGCACTTTCAGGCTTGGCATGGAGGCAAGGAAGAGAGGCAGCTTTTTGACTGTGTTCACGTTTAGGCTGAGGAACTCCAGGCTTGAAAGCTCTGCAACCCCCTCAGGAATGACGGAAATTTGGTTATTGTCGAGGTTTAAAATAGCCAGCGGGGCCGAAGGGGAAAAAACCAAAGGAACGTCCGCCAGTTTGTTTCCGGAAAAATTCGCCTGTGAGAGCTTTGCCAGGTTTGACATTTGGGGCACTGTTTCCAATTGGTTGTTGGACAAATCCAGAATGACAATGTTCTTAAGCTTGGCAAGCGCGTTTGGAGCGTTTGCCAAAGTGTTGTTGGAAAGTATGAGCGTCTCAAGGTTTGGGCAAGCGTCAATGTTTGAAAAACTTGTGAATTTGTTGTTGTTGAAGTAGAGCTCTTTTATCTTGTTCGTTCCAGTATAGGAAGCGACAGCCGTAGATCCGTTTTCCGCCCCATACAGGGATTCCAGCGACTCCATGCTAAAAAGGAAAGCGGGTACGCGCGTAACCTTGTTTCTGGAATAGTCTAGGCTTACAAGCTTGTGCAGGTTCTGCAGCTCGCTTAAACTAGTCAGATTGTTTCCAGCTATATTTATCTCCGACACATTTATGGCATACCGCAATCCAGTAAGATCCGAAATGCCGCACTCGTTCAGGTTGAGGTCCCCTGTCAGCGCAAGCATGTCCCCTACTGTCACGGATCCCGTTCCAGAGGCAGAATGCTGCATAAGCTGGCTCGCAAGCCTTGAGTCCGGAATGTTGACTGGCATCGCTTTCCACTGCTCAACAACAGCCGGGTTCAGCGAGTCAAGATCAAAGTTGGGATCGGTGAGGATCTCTTCTGGTCTGTTGTCCGGATACTGGGGAATCTGTGGATCTGTGTTGCCCCAACTGCCCTCACCCGGATTAGGAAAAAAAGGGTTTTCTGTAACAATATCGTCAATTAAGTTGAGAAAAGCCGATCCGAAGCCGCCTCTCGCGTATGCGCCTACTGGCAAGAATACAGCCAGTGCCAGCAACGCAGCTGCTGCTCTTTGTATATGCCTCATTCATTTCTCCCTAAAATCTGCAGTTGTTAACGGTCCTTGGAAACGGTATTACGTCGCGTATGTTCTTCATGCCTGAAATATACATGACAGCGCGATCAAATCCCAGACCGAAGCCGGCATGCTTGACGCCTCCCCATTTTCGCAGGTTTACATACCAGTCAAGCGATTCCCCGCGCATGCCATGTTCATTCATCTTGTCCGTTAAAAGGGAAAGGCGCTCTTCCCTTTGGCTGCCGCCGATAATTTCGCCAATGGCAGGCACTAGGCAGTCCATGGCGGCGACGGTCTTTCCGTCGTCGTTTTGGCGCATGTAGAAGGCTTTTATCCCTTTAGGGTAGTCTGTCACAAAAACAGGCTTTCTTGCATACTTTTCCGTTAAATAGCGCTCATGCTCTGTCTGAAGGTCCGCTCCCCATCTGGGCTCGAATTCAAATTTCTCGCCTGATTTCTCTAATGCGGCAATAGCTTCGGTGTAGGTCATGTGGGCAAACTCTGCATTTAGGATGCCTTCGAGCCTCGCAATCAGGCCTTTGTCCAAAAAAGACCCAAAAAATTCCATCTCATCCGGCGCCTCGTTTAAGGCTGCCCGAATTAGGCACTTAATCAATTCCTCAGCAAGAGCCATGTCATCCTGCAATTCTGCAAATGCTATCTCTGGCTCAACCATCCAAAATTCAGCAGCATGGCGGGCCGTAGTTGAGTTCTCC
>JAITGT010000091.1 GCA_031280495.1 Eubacteriaceae bacterium | reverse complement strand
ATGCCAGCATACTTTCAAAACTAGGGGCCAAGGTAAGCTTTTGGGGCAACCGCATGGTGCTCGACACTTCCACCGTTTCTCTGAAAAACACGCCTTCCATTGAGGAAGAGACGACAAATATGCGCGCCTCTTACTACCTTCTCGGAACCTTGCTGTCCAAATTCCGAAAAGTGCGCCTTGCGCTGCCAGGCGGATGCAACATCGGCGCGCGCCCCATCGATCTCCACGTCAAGGGGTTTGCCGCGCTGGGTGCGAAGGTCTCTGTCATGAACGGCTATATTGAGCTGGAGGCGGATCGCCTGGTGGGCGATCGCATCTACTTGGATGTGGTCAGCGTTGGGGCGACCATCAACATCATGCTCGCCGCTGTGCTGGCCAAAGGCGTGACAGTGATTGAAAATGCCGCCAAAGAGCCCCATGTGGTGGACATCGCCAACTTTCTCAACCTCGCCGGAGCCAACATCCGGGGCGCAGGCACAGACGTCATTAAGGTTGCGGGCGTCCCCTCCCTCAACCCCGTCTCCTACTCAGTCATTCCCGATCAGATTACGGCAGGCACCTATATGATCTGCGCAGCCGCGACAGAAGGCAATGTTTTGGTAAAAGGGGTCATCCCAAAGCATCTTGAGGCGATCACGACAAAGCTTGTGGAGATGGGCTGCGAAGTCGCCGAGTACGACGATTCCGTGCGCGTCATTGGCCGCCGGCCCCTTCGCTCGATCACCCTCAAAACGATGCCCTACCCAGGGTTTCCGACCGATCTGCAGCAGCCCATGGGCGTTCTCATGTCTATCGCCAGAGGAAATTCAAAAATTCAGGAGAACATTTGGGAAAACCGCTTTGCCTACTTGGAAGAACTGAAGAAGATGGGCGCGGAGAGCGAGGTTTCCGGCAAAGCCGCTTTTATCACTGGCAAAGAGCGCCTGTATTCGGCGCGCATCCAGTCCACAGATCTGCGGGCGGGCGCTGCGATGATCATCGCCGGCCTTATAGCGGAAGGGACGACTGAGATCACCGATCTCAAGCACATCGATCGGGGGTATGACAATATCGTGGAGGTTCTGAAAAGCCTCGGAAGCGACATTGCCCGCGTAAATGAGTGAGCTTCGCCTTATATCCCTTTCTTCCGGATCCACGGGCAACTGCCTCTACATTGAGGGCGGAGGGGCAAAGATTCTCGTGGACTGCGGCGTGACGCTAAAGCGCGCAAGCGAGGGGCTAAAGAGCCTGGGCGTCACCCCTAAGGATGTTGACGCCCTCCTGCTTACCCATGAGCATTCCGATCACGTCAAGGGCGCGGGATACGCTGCCAAATATTTTGGGCTCCAAATATACGGAAACGAAGCGACGCTGGAAAAGGCGGCGCCTGCCATCAAAAAAACGGGGCCAGCAAAGGGCTGCTTCGCCGCCTTTGAAAACGGGGCCCCTTTTTCGGTCAAGGGGCTGGTGATCCGCCCTTTTGCCACATCGCACGACGCGGCGGATCCCGTCGGCTTTGTCGTTTCGGACGGGCATTCCTCCATTGGCGTCATGTCTGACACCGGCTGCGTGACAGAGGGGGCTGCAAAGGCGCTGGCTGGCTGCCCCTGCGCCTACATTGAGGCAAACCACGACGTGGAAATGCTCAAGAGCGGGCCTTACCCCTACTCCCTGAAAAGGCGCATCCTTTCTGCCAGCGGGCACTTGTCCAATGCAGACTCTGGCGAGTTCATTGCCTCTCTCATCCGGCTCGGGCTTAAAAAAGTGCTTCTTGGCCACCTCAGCCTGGAAAACAACCGGCCCCTTCTCGCCTATGAAACGGTGGAGGCAGTCGCTTCCTCCCATGGAATGCGCAGAAGGGTCGACTATATTCTTGGCGTTGCGCCGCATTATGAAGCCTCTTCGCCCCTTTCCGCCAATTAAAGCCGGCGTTCCTTTCCATATGGCATTACAGAAATTGCCAAAAGACATGAAAAATCTCAGGCACTCGCCGGCAACTGGCAAAAAGTTATCAACATGTTATCAACATATATGATTCATGAATAATATGCGACAAACTACTCCGGCAAAAGCTTTCTGTTACGAAAAAATGGCGTAATACCGTCGCATTATGAGCAGTTGTAACGAATGTGCTACAAGAACGCCCGGCAAGGCGCACGGGAAGCGCGGCAGAGCTTATGCACATTCGAAAAACCAGAATGTGCCCAACTTGTATTTATACATTATTTAAAATAATATTGACAATAGAAATTCAATCCAAAAAACGTTTGTTCAGTATGCTTTTGCGGATAAAGCCTAGTTAAGGCAGTGGGATGCCGCCCTTTTAGGTAGGCGGCGTCACATCAAACGGTGAAAAGGGACAAAAACGCTTCGAAGCGCCCATTATATAGGGTTGAGATATGGCGCCTTATGCGCAGTTGGCGAAGCGGCCAAATTTCCCGCTTTGGCCCCCTATTGCCAATTATTTGGACAGCATTCGAGCAGGATTGACTCAGAAACGAAAAAAAGCGCGGACTGGGTCGCCGCGCTTTTTCCAGAGCATCTTCTTAGACACAGTCTGTCGGGAAGAAAGAAGGGAACGGCGTAATTTCGTCGTTTAGGAACTGTTCGCAGTAACTGGGCTCAAACGGCTCTTCGTTTTCATCCGGAATCGGGCAGTATCCGAAGTTCGGAACCTTGATGCACACTTCGGTCACAACCTTGATGATGAAGAAGAATCCGAGAGACAGCACGAGAGTCCCGTTGCAGAGCGGATTCTCATAGCCGACTTCAACGATGCTCTCCGCATACGGCTCAAACCTTCCCTGGCGAAGGAACTGGCGCGGCGCGTAAACCGTGCCTCCAATCGGGAATCGAATGATATTGTCCTTCTGCACTGTTCCAGAGCAGATGGGGTAAGCGCACACCTTGAAGAGATGCCCGTCGCTGTTTCTCTTATACACTGCATAGACAGGCACGCCAATAACGACGTTGAGCCGGGCGTTGCACTCGTCTATCTCGGAAAAGTACGGCAAATCTTCATAGCATTCGATCTGCGCTTTGCCGAATTCAGCGTAAAGGTAAGTGTATTCGTTTACACAGTCTGTGGGCAGCTCTACTTCGAACGGGAGATTTTCAAGGCATTCCCTTTTACTGAAAGCGTCATACACTTTTTTTATAACAAGGCTATCAACACATCTCTTTGATGTTGAATTCGTTTCCAAGTAGTAATCCTCCTGTTAAGTATTGTTCATTACATAATATGAGAACGATCCTTTCGTGTGCAGATGAGTTCGTTCACACTTTATATAAATTTTGGTTTTCCCATTGGTTCCGATTTGTTAGGCGTTAATAATCTATGCAAAACGGCTGAGTTGTTTCATAGAAAATGCCCGATGAACGCAAAGAGGCAAAATAGCCCCATTTAGCCCGCCAATCGATTCATAAAAAGATCTGTTTTGCGCTTTTTCCCCGCATTTCGCGCTATTGCAAATTTTCCCTCTTCGGCAGGCAGGCCGGCATTTTTTTTGCCGGCGGGGCAAATTTCTGCAGCGCCTCCCACTGGCTCTCTTTGTGGGCAACGGCCTTTGGCTTGCCTTCAGTGTTTTTCGCCCAGCAAAAAAAGAGGCCCGCCCAGATTTTCCGGATAGCCATAATGGGATCGCCCGCACTCTTCCCTGCGCCCGCCTCTTCGCCAATTCTTCCCCTGGCCCGCGCATAAGGCGCTTTTCAGCGGCACGCCCCTCTTCTCTCTTTGCGGCCGGAAACTCCCGCAGAAAGCCGCAGAAGCCAGAGCGCCGCCTTTGGCATATGGGTATCTCAAAAGCCGCGCCGCGCTGGCTTCTGCCATGCCGATCGCATCATCCAGTCATAGCGCTTGCGGGCGCAGTTTCATATTATATAATGGGCTGATAGGGGGTATTTGATGAAGAGTCCGATATATGCGCTGCCCAAAACTCCGAGCGCAAGCGCGGAAGGGATGGGCCAGGTTTGCTGATTGATTTTCATTCCCATGCGTTTCCAGGCAAGATCGCCCACACCGCCATTCCAATGATGGAGGCTGTCTCCGGCTTTGACGCGGAGACGGACGGCACAGACGCTGACTTAAAGGCGAAAATGAAGGCATGGGGCGTGGATCGCCATGTCCTGCTCCACATCGCAACAAGGCCAGGGCAGCACGCCAAAATAAACGCCTTTGCCCAGTCCTGCCTCTCCGAAGACACTTACTGCTTTGGATCCGTCCACCCTCTTGACGAGGGAATTGCGGAAATTTTGGGGCAGTTTCGCGAAATGGGCCTTTCCGGGGTGAAGCTGCACCCGGACTACCAGAGCTTTTTTGCCAGCGACAAAGAGGCGTACGCAGTCTACGGGCAGTGTGAAGAGCTAGGCCTTCCCATCTGCCTGCACTGCGGCTTTGATCCAAAGAGCCCAGATCTCGTCCATGCCACCCCCGAAATGGTGGGGAAGGCGGCTGAGGACTTTCCGAAAGCGACTTTTATTGGGGCGCACCTGGGCGGCATGTACCGCTTTGGCGAAGTGGAGCGCTTCATTGCAGGAAAGAGAAATGTCTATATCGACATTTCCATGATGGCAGGCCATATCCAAGCAGGCCAATACCGCCGCATCATTCTCTCGCATGGAACGGACCGGGTCCTGTATGGATCCGACTGCCCCTGGTCCACCCCTGAAACAGAGCTTTCCGCGCTCAAGGCCCTTGGCCTTGGCCAGGA
>JAITGT010000052.1 GCA_031280495.1 Eubacteriaceae bacterium | reverse complement strand
GCGATATTTGCCCATCTGAGCGGCAAAAATCCAGCTGCCGATGCTGAATCGGGCTGTTTCCGATGGATAGTCTGGAGCTTGAATACCTCAACTTATATCAGATTCGCCTGCCGGCAGGTGATGCTTGCGGTTCGCAGTGGGCAAAACGCCGTCTACTCCGCTTTGGCCTCCAGTTATAGTCTGATTGGTACCGCCGCATACGGCGACGAGGAATCCGTCATCACAACTGGTGTAATGATGCTGCCAATAAAAGCTGGATTGTATAGTATATTGGCTTTTACTGCTTCCCCCAGCCTGGGAGGATTATCGCTGCATCAGGGATGGAGGATGCGGTAGCCGCAGGCAAAGCGCGGGCAATGGACCCTTGAGCATTGCCATACAAAAGAATGGAGTTCTGCGGGCTGCAGAGGTTAGCCTGAACACAGCTGTTGTGCGAGCCGGCAGGGCGCTAAAAACGCACAGTCTCTTGATGGGGCGCGGCGCTGCAATGATTCGTCTGGCGCCCGCAGACGAAAATGCTGCTGTAAAGCTGGGCCTCGCCGGAGGCAAAGCCGCCTGCGCGAAGGATGGCGCAGCCGAAAGGAATTTCAAAAACATCAAAGCGCGTAGCCGCATATTCGCTTGCTATGACAGGCCTGACTAAAGCGCTCGGGCTTTGCAGCTTTGCCCTAGCGATCTTTGCTTTACGCAATCAATGCCAGCATGCCCGTGAAGTACTCCCGCGCCTACAGAGGCGGGTGCTTCCCGCTCAAGGCCCGCAGCCGGGCCAGTGCCAGCGGGCTGCCCCATGCGTCCCATGGTTCTGCGCAAATTCACGCCATCAGCAGGCGCAGGCCCTCGTTCCTAATGCTGATTGCGGTATTTATGCCACTGCCGCAGCAGTATGCGCGCTCAGACAGCGCAAGGCTATCTTTGGCTTCCCCGCGTTTTGGGCAGGTTTTGCTTGGCGGACGCCATTTGCCAACAATGGCAGGCCGCTTTCCCTGTTCGTCAAGTTTGCAAACAAGCATTGCGCGGAACGTTCCCACCCATTGTTTGAGACGCTTTTGCCGGAACTGAGGGCCTGCGTCATGCCCTTCGTGTTCAAGCCTCAATACAGGCTGCGCTAACGGCGCTGGCTGTCCGCCTGCCCTGCTTGCGCAAAAGTCTTTTCTCCGATTGGCAACTTGCTCATGCAGATGCGCAGCCTTTATGCGCTGGCTGTTTCGGTTATGGCCGCCTTTTTGCATATGCGGCAGCCTGCGCTGCCATTGCGCGCGCTTTTCGGGCGCAAGCCGGCAAAACCTCGGACAGCTGCTTTCCACCGTCTGGCGCCACAAAAATTCCCTTCACGGAAAAGACTGGCCAATTGCCGCTTTCGGCTCTATAAGCGGTATCGGCTTAATGTCAGCTTCATGTTCATACACAATAGCTGCATAATTCTTGCAGGACGGCGCTTTGCGCACCGCAACAGATTTTAGGAAGTAGCCTTTGGGCAGTTCCCTGTGCTGCCTGATTTTTGCTTTGCCGGCTTTCGGCAGTTTCAAATAGCCATACGCCAAGCGATGTTTCCGTTTGCAGAATTGGCAATAAAGATTCTGCGCCCTTTGGGCCTGCTTTTTTGCTTGGGAAAGCCTGCCTTCGCGTTGTGGAAAAATTGCTGAATGCCGCCTGCAAGTGCAGTTGGGCAGTCGCAAACGCGAGGCTGTCGACATCTTTAAGCCACGGAAATTCTGCCTTAAGCTGCGCCGAGGCGCAGCTTATTTTCTTTGGTTTCCCGTAATGCCCTAACTTGCCTGCAGGCATGCGGCTATATTTGAACCGCGCGCAGCCAAAGGTTTTGGCAAATTGCGTTTCCTGCTCTTTGCTGGGATATACCCTGAATTTATGCGCTTTGCTCAATGCTTTTCGCCCTGGCTTTCGATATACCCCTTAACTGCTCCAAGCTAAAATTCATTTTTCAAAAGCGGCTGCCTGGACTCTTGCAAGCGTTTAAACTTACCTGCCGCTGTCTTTGGGCGCGCATTGAAAAGTGCATGCATATAGCCTTTTCCGTGGTTGCGCTCTGTCAGTGCAGTCTTGTGCGAAGGAGCCATATAAGCGAATATTTCTTTTGCCCAGTTTGAAACATCCTCGCCAAACGCTTTTCGGCCGATATTTACCTGCAGGCACAAGATGACAGCATAACAAAAAGACTGACTTGGCATTGATGCCTAATTCCACTGTACAGCAGCATTATTGCTTAATCGGCTGAATACACTGTTGAGCTCTAGCGAAGGAAAGACAATGCCTTGCCTATTCATCCCACTGCCTTAGTGGCGGGGGGATTTTTGGCAATATGGGCTAAAAAGGAAGCCAAGTTCCTTTCATAGCGCCGCGAATGACCGAAGAACGCCTCAAAATGCAGCGCGAAAAAAAACAGCGGCCCATCATGATTGGGCCGCCATGCATGCAATAAATCGCTTTAAACTGTCTCTTTTGCTTATTCGTCCTGCAAAGCGTCGTATCCTACTTCGCCGGTGCGGACTTTCACTACACTTTCTACATCATAGACGAAAATCTTTCCGTCACCAACCCTTCCAGTGTATAAGGATTTTTTGGCTGCCTCAATAAGTGTGTCTACAGGAACCTTTGAAATGACGATATCCACCTGAACTTTAGGGAGAAGGCGCGTTTCAACATGGACGCCGCGGTAGATAGCTTCTGCATGGCCCTTTTGCATGCCAAAGCCGAGCACATTTGTTACAGTTAAGCCTGTTATGCCAATACCCTCCAAAGCGGACTGCAGCCCTGCGTACTTTTCTTGGTTTGTAATAATCGTAACCTTTGTGATTTTTTGCTCGCCACTGCCAGACTTGGCTCCAGGCGAGGAAGTGTTCGTAACAGGAATAGCCTGATCGATTGGCACCGCGCTTGCAAGAGGGACGGCAAGCCCTGCTTGCGCATAAAACATAGTGTCAGGCACAAGCTGAAAATCTGCATAAGCGGAAGGCAGCCCATGTTCTGGAAGATCAAGCCCAGATATCTCCTCTTCGGGCGAAACGCGAAGCCCAAAGACTTTCTTAATGAAGAAGAATACCCCAGCCATTGTGACAACAGTCCACAAAGCAATTGAGGCAACGCCTAGAAGCTGGATGCCTAGTTGCGAAAAGCCGCCCCCATAAAACAGCCCCGCCGCTCCTGTGGTGGCAACGCCGTCGCCAAACGGGTCAAACACATTTGGATTTGCAAAGAGCCCAACGGCAATTGCGCCCCACATGCCGTTCGCTCCGTGGACCGCGATAGCGCCAACCGGATCGTCAACATGCAGCTTCATGTCAATGACTTCAACCGCAACAACCACAAGGATGCCTGCGACAAAGCCAATAACGAGTGCTCCAAGAACGTCAACATACGCGCAGCCGGCCGTAATGGCAACGAGCCCGGCGAGAGACCCGTTTAGGGACATGGAAACGTCTGGCTTCCCATTTTTAATCCACGTAAAGAACATTGTTGTGCATGTCGCCACAGCAGGGGCGACGGTCGTGGTAACCAGTATGGAGGAGAGGCTTGGCAAGTTTGCCGCAGCCGCGCCATTAAAGCCGTACCAGCAGAACCAAAGTATAAAGCAGCCTAAGGCGCCCAAAGTGATGGAGTGCCCAGGGATTGCTTTTGAAGTCTTTTTGCCAGTCTTCTCGTCCGTCGCGTACTTTCCGAGGCGAGGGCCGAGCATAGCGGCCCCAATAAATGAGGAAACCCCGCCAACCATATGTATGACCGCGCTGCCGGCAAAATCAATGAATCCTAAGCCAGCAAGCCATCCATCCGGGCCCCAGGTCCAGTGGGCTTCGATTGGATATACAATCAAGGAAATGAGGGCTGAATACATGCAGTAAGAAATGAATTTAGTCCTTTCCGCCATTGCTCCTGACACAATTGTGGCGGTAGTCGCGCAAAACACCAAGTTAAAGAAAAAATTAGATCCGCTTATAAAATCTACTTCATTTCCGGACAGCCATGCCACAAAGTTTGTAAACACGCCAAGGTTTGGCTTGCCAATGAAGCCCATGAAAGCGTCCTCGCCCATAAGAAGGCCTGATCCGAGCAAGATAAACACAATTGTGCCAATGCAAAAATCAATCAAGTTCTTCATAATGATGTTTCCTGCATTTTTTGCTCGCGTAAAGCCACTCTCAACAGCTGCAAACCCGCCTTGCATGAAGAAGACGAGGATTGCTCCCATTAAGTACCAAATTCCAAAGTCCATTTTTGTTATCCCTTCTATACTATATATATTTGGATTTGAGGCCGAACTAACACTAAAGCGCCGCTGAGGTTCCTGCCATGGGCCAAAGCATTTGTTTTCCTGCTGAAAACAAAGAAGGCGTGCATCCCAAATGAAGGATGCACGCCTTTGTGCATTTTTATCTTCTTATTTGCAGTTTAAAGCTAATATTTCAAAAAACAAAATGCCGCAATTATACACGACACCTTTGGCAATTACAGATTGATAATAGCATAAGGCAGCGCAGATGGTCAAGAGTTTTCGCGCTTCTTTATTCACTCGTTAGTTCGCCATCCATTGCGCGTGCCAGCGCCTAAGCAATGGCTTGTTTTCAGGCGCTGGCAAATTTCACTGCCGCCGCATTGCCTTGCACAGGGCGCAATTAAGCAGAGGCAGGCTTTTTGTAGCCGTTCAGCCCTACTCTCTTAATAGTGGACGGGAAATCCCTCGTGCAGGTGTCTAGATCAACATCGCCGGCTATCCCCTTAATTTGCCCTTTTGAGCTGTATTGCAAAATATCTCTCTTTATTGCATTGTCTGGCTTTGCTCGATAGTCCGCTTGCCAAATCGTAAAGCGGCCTTCAAGTTCCGAAAGGTTCATTTTGGTCCTTAGCCAATTCGTATTCGCGTAAACGCCCGCAAAATAGCCCTCCTTCTCAATGGTCGAGCAGAAAGCTATGATCATGTCTGTAATCGCTTTCTTTGAAAGCTTCTCAATCGAAGAAGTCTCGATGTCATAGTAGACAGGAAACTCCAGCGTGCGGCCAGCTATATTTTTCATGCAGGCTTTGGCCTCGTTGACAGCCTGCTGCACGGTTAGCGAATAAGTGTAATGGTATGCGCCAATCGGGATGCCCGCCTTCTTTGCCCCGGTGTAGTGCGACTCAAACATCGCGTCTTTGCTTCCCTGCCCATACCCTTCGCGCAGGATGGCAAACTCAATGCCCGCTTCCTTTACTTCTGGCCATTTTACGCTTTTTTGAAAGGTGGAAACGTCAATTCCCTTCATGCTAATGCTCATTGCTGCTGTACGCTCCTCTCAAAGGGCTTGAGCGGGCCGGCTGCCCCCGCTTTCCATTCCCCTACACAGAATATGCGCATTTTGGCAAAATGTTAAAACATATGGCATAGTTTGCGCCCTGCAGGGCGAATTGGCGCAGAAACGAGGAAGGCAACGCGCATGGGCAGCAGCGCAAAATATTCTTTGCGCCTCTATCGCACAAATTTCTATGGCATGACATGCAGCGAAAAAGGCAATCATCACTGACAGCGCTATTCCTTTTGGTTGCAGATTTGCTCAATATTTGATAAAATGACTTGACTAAAGTTTTGCCCGATTCCTGCATCAAGTGCGGTTGGCAGGCTCGGGATTGGACTTGCGGCTTAAGCTGCAATGGACAAGGAGGAGCAGCGATGGCTTTGACGCCAAAAGAGAATTACCTAAAGATGCTGAGCTTGGAGGTGCCGGAATACATCCCCTCATTTTACGAGCCTTATTCCGCCCCCATTAAGGAGGAGCTTCTTACTCCCCAGTCTGCCCCGGACGGCCCTATCGTCACTGCCCTTGGCGTAGAGTATGTGGGAAGCCCGGAAAACATGTTTGGCGCAATGCCAGCGCCAGGCAAAATCATCATTGACGACATTAGCAAATGGCCGGAACAGCTAAAGATCCGCGACGTTTCGGATCGCGATTGGGAAGGCTATTACAAAAAAATGCTCGAAGGCGTGGATCGAAGCCAGTTTGCTGTTGCAGTAGACAGCGGAGACTACTTTCTCACACTTGTCAGCCTGATGGGCTTTACTGGGGCACTGACAGCCATGTTCGAGGAAACAGACGCCGTTGTCGCCCTTCTTGAGCACATATCAAAATTCTACACAATGGTGCTCAAAAAGCAGTTCCATTACCTTAAGCCAGACGTCTACTTCTTGATGGACGACGACGCAGCGTACCGTGCGCCTTTCTTCTCACTGGACATGTATCGCAAAATATTCAAGCCTTTCCATAAACTCCACGCAGACATTGCCCTTGAGAATGGCGCAAAAATTGATCGGCATGACTGCGGGAAATCTGAACAGTTCATTGATGACTGGCTTGAACTGGGCATAACTTCGTGGAACCCCGTTCAGACATCCAATGACTGCGTTGCCATAAAGAAGAAATATGTTGGCAGGCTTTGCTTGGAAGGCTGCTGGGATCCGTCCATCGAATATGAAACGGACCAGGATCTCAAAGACGCTCTGGCAAAATATGTGGACACATTTGCACCTGGCGGCGGATTTGGGTTTATGGCTATGGCCAACGGCCGCATGGATGATCCAGAAGTGCAGCGAAAAGGCGAAATCATTAAGGACTTCTACTTTGACTACGCAAAAGATTGGTATAAGAGGCACTAAAGCTTTCAAGCTTTCTGCATAGTGAATACAGCCGCCGCCAAGGCGCCTTCCACTTTGGCGCGGCTTATTTTTTTTAATTCATCCACCCCTCGCGCAGACGCCATTGATTCAAGCGCTTCATAAGGATATGGCGCAAGCAGCGCAATGCGCACATTGCAGAATCCGGCGCGCCTAAAGCTATCCAAATAGACGCCTGGATCAGAAGATCCGTTAACGCATCCTGCTGTGCGGTGAAGCGCGCCCCATTCCCATTCCTGCAGCTCCTTTGCTCTCACAAGATCCGCATGGACGGCGCGCCCGCCTGCCTTAAGGGCGCGAGCTCCCTCTGCAATAACCCTCTGCATGTCTTCGCAGAGGCTTAGCTGCGCATTTGTAAACAAAACATCCGCTACCCCGCTCTGAAGAGGAAGGCGCTCAGCAGTTCCCAGAAGGAAAGACGCGTTTCGGATGCAGGACAAATTCCGCCTATTCTCTGCCGCTTCCAGCATGCCGGGCGAAATATCGATTCCGTAGGCAAAGCCTGTCGGGCCCACTGCCAGGCTTGCCTCAAGCGTCTCAGCCCCTGCTCCGCAGCCAACGTCAACTGCAATTTCGCCTGCCGCCAGCTTGAGGTGCTGCGTCAAGCGAACAGTCCCAAACGATGCGGGAATGCGGCCGTTTTTTTGGCATATTCGCACTGCAATCGACGCTTTGTCGTAAACATTTGCAATCTGGCCTCTATTCATTAGCCACCCTGTAAGCATTATAGCCGCACCGCCCAATGGCGCGCAAATGCCAAACTATAAACTGTAGCAAATAGCGGGAAGCCTGCAAGAGGAAACGCATTGCGCAAAAGCATGCCTGGCGCCGCGCTGGAAGCCGCAAGCAGCGCAGCCGCTGCGGAGATTGCCGGGATCAGCCCGCAACTCAGCATGCGCCCTCCTTTTTCCGAAAAGTCGAGCGCAAAACTGCAAAATATTTATTTATAGCCAAAACACGCATGCAGCCCTGCCTTGAGGCAGCTGCATCTCTCTTTGCCCTCCATTTGGGGATGGCAGAATCTCTGCCAGAAAATTGCATGCGAAGCGCTGTTTTGTTATAATGCAAAGAGGCAAACCTATGTTTCATATAGTTCTGTATGAGCCCGAAATTCCTCAAAATACTGGAAATATCGCAAGGACGTGCGCAGTTACGGGCACTGCCCTTCACTTGATTCGCCCCTACGGCTTCATGCTTACAGACAAAAACATCAAGCGGGCGGGATTGGACTACTGGGACTTCCTTATTCTCCGAGAATACTCGACATTTGAAGAATTCATGCGCGAACACAACCCTGAGCGGATATATGCAATTTCGTCCAAAGCGGAAAAAAGCTATGCGGACAGTAAGTTTCGGGACGGCGATTTTTTCCTTTTCGGGAACGAGACTTCTGGGCTTCCCAGGCATATTTACGACAGCTTTTCGGGCATGAGGCTTCGCATTCCCATGCTGCCGGACAAACGGGCAAGGTGCCTCAACCTTGGAAACGCAGCTGCCGTCATCCTTTACGAAGCTCTGCGGCAAAGCTCTTTCGGCGGTTTGCGCTAGCCTCTTCCCGCCAACCCAGTGCAGATGTTGCTTTTCGCGCGAGTTGTGCGCCTGTAGGGGGAGCCCGAAACAATAGCTGGACGATCTTTGAGGCCTGCATGGGCAATGCGCTAGGCTGTGGCATAGACCCTGCCCCCTCAAAATGGGAGGAAATGAAAATGAGAACATGCGACGTTGCAATTGTCGGAGCCGGGCCTGCTGGCCTTTCCGCCGCACTATACGCCGCTCGGGCGCTGCTTAAGGCCGTAGTCGTGGAAAAAGAGGTTGTAGGCGGCTTAATCACCACAACGACAGAGGTGGACAATTACCCAGGCTCAGCCCCAGGCGCAACAGGCATATCCATCACAGACAGAATGCGCGAACAGGCAGAAGAGGCAGGCGCCGAATTCATACTTGACACAATCGGATCCCTCGAGGCGTCAGGGAGCGGCTTTACCGCAAAGCTTGACTATTCTGAAGAAATCTATGCAAGAGCTGCCATTATTGCCACGGGGACATTTAGCCGCCTTTTAGGCATTCCCGGCGAAAAAGAACTTCGGGGAAGGGGGGTTTCGTACTGCGCCACATGCGATGCCGGCTTTTTCCGCAATAAAAGGGTCGCAGTCATCGGCGGGGGAGATACTGCAATAAAAGAAGCCGCCTACCTGGCGAAATTCGCAAGCGAAGTCTCTATCGTTCATCGCAGGGACCAGCTTCGCGCTTCAGCTGCTGTGCAGCGCCATATTGAAGGCAACCCAAAGATTCGGTTTCTTATGGACAAAACAATCTTGTCTATTGATGGCGAGGCAAAGGTCTCGGGGTTCACGGCAAAAGACAACAAGACCGGTGAGACTGAGCGCTACTCAATGGACGGAGTTTTTATTTTTGCCGGCATGGCGCCATATTCCGCCAACTTCTCGAATCTTGTTGAAACAGACCCCGATGGCTATATAATTACAAACGAAAAGATGCAGACCTCCACTCGTGGGCTGTACGCTGCGGGCGATGTTCGAAAAAAGCCGCTCAGGCAAGTGATCACAGCAGTATCTGACGGCGCTGTGGCTGGAGTGGAGGCGGAAAAGTTTTTGTCCGGGCTTGAGTAGGCTCGGGAAAGACAGCTCCAGAGAGGCGGCAATTGTGGCAAAACGCGCATGGGCGCTTGCCGCCGCTTTCGCAGTCGCGCTGACAATTGCGGGGTGCTCCCGCAAAGACAAGCAAGTTATGCTTGTGACAGATCAGCAGGGCACAAACGATCACTCCTACAGCCAGTGGGCAGAGGAGGCGCTTAGAGAGGCTGCTTCAGAGTATTCTTTTAAAGCAAAATCCATTGTTCCGACATCTTCTTCCGGATACATGGATGCCATTGCGAAGGCGGCGAAGAGCCATCCAATTTACACACTGATATCATCGCCAAAGTTGGAAAACGCTGCGACACTAACTGCGCAGGCATACCCAGAAGAGTATTTTGTGCTTATTGACGCTCCTGGAGATTTGAACCTCGACGGTTTGCAGGATTCGCCCAACATTTTTTCAGCACTTTTCTCTCAAGAGCAAATGGGCTATATCGCTGGTTATGCGGCAGGCTTGAAGAGCGCAGGGAAAGCCGCTTTTATCGGGGAAAACGAATACGTTTCCCTTATTGAGTATGAAAGCGGGTTTTTGGCTGGCGCAAAAGCAGCAAACCCAAACATCGAAACCATTGTCAAGTACTTTCCTACAGACATGCCGGCTGACGAGATTAAGGCAGCCGTCACTAACTTGACAGCCCAAGGAGCCGATATAGCGTTCTCAATCGCTGAAAGGCCAGAAGTGTATGCAGCTTTTGAACGAACTTCAGTCCGCTTTATCACTCTGTCAACGCTGCCAACGCAGCCAGCCTCCCGCGTCATGACTGTCAACAAAGAAATTGGCAAGGCGGTTGGGCTCATCGCAAAGGAGTACCATGAAGGCCGCTTTAAGGGCCAAATACGCAGGTACACCGCCAGCGACGAATGCGTATCCTATACAATCCTTGACGACTTCTATATTCCAAAAGCGCTTAAGGAAAAGATCCGCTCCGTTTACAGCCAGCTTGGAACGCTTGACATCCCAATGACGAGACAGCAGTAGGAGGAATGCCGCGAACTATGCTCAAGAAAAATGCAATCATTGCGCTATTCGCGCTCGCCGCGATCGCGCTGGCTTCAGCGTCTTGCGCAAAACAAGAAGTAATAATAGTGCCATCAGTCGCCTATCTGGAGGATCTTCAGGGGCTAGGATCCTCTTTTCCCGAAAGCGTGCAGGAAACGATTGAGGAAATCAACAAAGAAAGGCAGTTTTCCTACACCGTCGTCAAATCAAAGACAGACGCGGAGCTAAAAAAACATGCCCGAAACTTTCTAAAGGAAAGCGGCCTGGTATTTGCCACCAGCTATTCGGCGGACAAAGCCCTCATGGACGCCGCAACCGAAGACGATGAGTCCATTGCTGTGTGCATTGGCTCGAATGAACCGGGATCAAATGTGTGCCGAATGACTATTCGCACCGAAGAAGCCTCATTTTTTGCGGGCGTCATCGCTGCAAAGGAAACGAAAACCGGGGTTGTTGCCTATCTGGGAGG